>NZ_JACHFK010000010.1 GCF_014201805.1 Deinococcus metalli
CTGAATGGGCAGACGGGTGGCCTGAGAGACAGGTGCAGTAGTCTTCCGCGGTGCCATGTCTCATTGTGGCATCCCGCTTTTTGTCCTCAGGCTCTAAGGACGGTGACCGGCCACGCTGCCCGGCTCGCCCATCACTTACCAGGCATGACGGCGGCTAGGCGCCAGTGGGCACCGGCTGTGGCGGGCTATCAAGGAACGCAACGCCGTCCTGCACGCCCTACTTCAGAAACGCCGCAAGACCGACACGCCCCAACCGTTCTTCGACCGGCCGCTATAGAACACGATCTGCCTGTGGTACTTACAGCGACACGCTTCGGGCCCCTTGTGCACCCCTCAGGAACTTGCCGTGCTCAACCCAGTCGGCTCGACGGCACGTTGCACCACACTGGTCGAACCCTTGCATGCCCCCTACCGCTGCAGGACCGGCCACAGAGGGTGTCCCAGCCAGGGCACAGGGATTCCTTGCCCTGCGTACCGGGATGACAACTCTCCATGACCCTGGCCGGTCGACCGTTTCCGCCCGTTGCTATCGTCACCACCGACGGATTGCCTTCACGATGTAAAGGACACCGTCAAACACGCGGCGGGGCGTGATGGTCCGCCTGCCTCTGCACAGCTCCCCTGCTCACCACCGTGCAGGTCCCCGGTGTTGGATGATCGTTGTCCCCGCTGCCTGCCGTCGCCCTAGACACCGCTCATCCCTTCAGGCCCCCAGAGATGGACGAGCCCTCCACGAAGTGCCGCTGGAACACGAAGAACAGGATCACGACGGGCAGCATCACCATCAGCGCGGCCGCCATCAGGTACTGCCACTGCACCACGGTGGCCGTCCGGAAGAACTGCAGCCCGATCTGCAGGGTGTACAGCCGCTCGTCGTTGAGGTACAGAAGCGGCCCCACGTAGCTGTCCCACGCGCCCTCGAAGGTGAAGATCGCGACCGTGGCGAGCGCCGGTGTGGAGAGCGGCATGATGACCCGCCACCAGATCCACAGTTCGCCCGCGCCGTCGACGCGCGCGGCCTCGGACAGCTCTTCGGGGATGCTCATGAAGAACTGGCGCAACAGGAAGGTGAAGAACGCCCCGGCGAAGAAGCTCGGCACCACCAGCGGCAGGTAGCCGCCGACCCAGTGCAGCTTGGAGAACAGGATGTACTGGGGAATCAGGGTGACCATTCCGGGGATCATCATGGTGGCGAGCAGCACGCTGAACAGCACATTCCGTCCTGGAAAGCGCAGTTTGGCGAAGCCGTAGGCCGCCAGCGACGACGACAGCACGGTGCCGAAGACGACCGCCGCCGCGTACAGCGTGGTGTTCAGGGCGTAGCGCGCGAACGGCGCAAGCTTCCACGCCTCCGAGAAGTTCGCCCAGCGCAGCGGATTCGGAATCCACACCGGGGGGTTGGCGTACACCTGGGTGTCGACCTTCAGGGACGTCGAGAGCATCCACAGGGCCGGGAACAGGATGGCGGCGCTGATCGCGCACAGCGCGGCGAAGGCGATCACCTTCCAGAGCGTGCTCACGGCCCGGGCGGTGGGGCGGCTGAGAACAGTGGCGGGCGGCTGCGCCTGCACCTCGGGCTTCGCGGTCATCGGACTTCTCCCTCGTAGTAGACCCAGCGCCGTGACACGTAGAACTGCAGCGCGGTGATGATCAGGATGATCACCAGCAGAATCCACGCCATGGCGCTGGCGTAGCCCATCTGGTAATCCGTGAAGGCCTTCTGCCACATGTACAGGCCGTAGAACAGCGTCGAATACGACGGCCCGCCCTTGCCGCCCTCGGACACGATCAGCGCGGATTCCCAGAACTGGAACGCAGCCGAGATGCCGGTGATCAGCTTGAAGAAGATGGTGGGCGACATCATCGGGACGGTGATGCTCAGGAACTGGCGCAGGGGCGACGCGCCGTCGAGGTTGGCGGCCTCGTACAGGTGGCGCGGCACGCCCTGCAGGCCGGCGAGGTAGATGATGTACCCGCCCGCGGCGCCCCACATGCTCATGATGATCAGCGCCGGCTTGGCCCACGTGGGATCGGAAAACCACAGCGGCGGGTTCTGGACGCCGATGAAGCGCAAGAAGGTATTGATCGGCCCGAACTCCGGGTTGAAGACCCACAGCCACAGCAGCAGCACCGCCACGCCGGTGAGCACCTTGGGCAGGAAGAAGATGGTGCGGAACACCCGCTGCCCGGGAATGCGCTGGTTCAGCAGCACCGCGATCAGCAGGCCCGTGACGATGCCCAGCGGCACGGCGAACAGCACGTAGAAGCCGGTGTTGTAGAGCGACGTCCAGAACAGGTCGTCACTGGTAAAGAGCCGCACGTAGTTGTCGAGCCCCACCCACTTCATGCGCGACGTGACGTCGTAGTCGGTGAAGCTGGCATACAGCGAGAAGAGCATCGGGCCGGCGACGAACACCACGAAGCCGATCAGCCACGGCAGGATGAAGAGGTAGCCGGTGATCGCCTCGCGGCGGCGGGCAGCGCTCATGCGGGGCACAAAGCCTCCACGGGCACGGCGGGCGGGAAGGCGGGGAATCTGGGGACGACGGCGCAGTGTCTCACGGAGCCTCCTGACAGTGGGCGCGTACGGGGAAACGGGCTTCGGCTGATTTACTTAAATATATAAAAAAAGTCGTCGACTTGATATATGCTGGGCGTCATCCGCCCGCCCCACCCTTCCCCACCGCACCCCCGGAGACGACATGCCTGAGCCCCTGCCAGATGCCGACGCCGCCCTGCTGGCCCTGGACGTCGGCGGCACCAAGCTCGCCGCCGGCCTCGTCACCCCGCACGGCGAGCTGCTCGCCAGCCGGCGCGAACCGACCCGGCTGCAGGCCGGCCCCGAGGGCGTGCTGCGCCAGCTCGTGGCCCTCGGGCGCGACCTGCTGGCCGGGCACGCCGGGCCGGTGTCCCGGGTGGGCGTGGGCTGCGGCGGCCCCCTCGACCGCGAGCGCGGCATCATCCAGAACCCGCCCAACCTGCCCGGCTGGCACGACGTGCCCCTCAAGGACTGGCTGGAGGACGCGCTGGACCTGCCGGTGGATGTGGACAACGACGCCAACGCGGCCGCGCTGGCCGAGTGGCGCTTCGGCAGCGGACGCGGCTGCGAGCACCTCGTGTACCTCACCCTCTCGACCGGAATCGGCGGCGGCGTGATCCTGAACGGTCAGCTGTACACCGGCCGGGCCGGCAACGCCGGTGAACTCGGCCACCTCCAGGTGGAGTACCTGGGCGAGCCCTGCACCTGCGGCGGCCGGGGCTGCCTGGAGCGCTACGCCTCGGGGACCGGCATCGGCCGCCGGGCGCGCGAGTGGGCGCGGCGCCACCCCGACTCGCTGCTCGCGCAGCTGGACGGCGGCCCCGAACACATCACCGCCCACACCGTGCGCCGCGCCCTCGAGGACGGCGACCCCCTGACCGCCGCGTTCTGGGACGACACCCTGGACTACCTCGCGGCCGGCGTGGCGGGCATCATCCACGCCTTCGACCCGCAGCGGGTGGTGATCGGCGGCGGCGTCGCCAACTTCGGGGACCTGCTGTTCCCGCCGCTGCGTGCCAAGGTGGCTGCCCGCACGTACCCCGCGCTGTGGCAGGGCATGTCGCTGCGCCGCGCCGAACTCGCCGACCACGTCGGGATCTACGGCGCGGCCGCCGTGGCCCTCAGCCGCGCTGCGCCCGCCCCCCACCGCTTCCCTGTTCCGGAGACCACCCTGTGACGACCTCACCCCCCACCGCCGATCTCGTCCGCCGCCAGTTCACAGGGGCGCTGCGCCGCCACCGCGACACGCTGGATCTGCTGCCCGCCCTGGAACCGGAACTCGCCCGCGCCGCCGAGCGCTGCGTCTCGGCGCTGTGCGGCGGCGGCAAGCTGCTGATCTGCGGCAACGGGGGCAGCGCCGCCGACGCCCAGCACTTCGCGGCCGAACTCACCGGCCGCTTCCGGCGGGAGCGGGCGCCTCTGGCCGCGCTGGCCCTGACCACCGACAGCAGCGCCCTGACGTGCATCGGCAACGACTACGATTTCGCCGACGTCTTCGCGCGCCAGGTGCGGGCGCTGGCCCGGCCCGGCGACGTGCTGGTCGGCATCAGCACCAGCGGCAGCAGCCCCAACGTGCGCCGCGCCCTGAGCGCCGCGCGCGAGATCGGCGCGCACACCGTGCTGCTCAGCGGCGACCGCCTGCCGGAGACGCCCGCCGAGGTGGACGTGCTGCTGGCCGTGCCCGCCGACCGCACCGCCCAGATCCAGGAGATGCACATTCTGCTGATCCACGTGCTGTGCGAGACCATCGACGACGCCCTGCTGGGAGTGGAGGCGTGAGCGCCCCACAGGTCGAGGGCACCCGGCCCGCCGCCGCCCGCCCGGGCACGCTGCACATGATCGGCAACGCGCACATCGACCCGGTGTGGCTGTGGACGTGGCAGGAGGGTTTCCAGGAGATCAAGGCGACGTACCGCTCGGCGCTCGACCGCCTGACGGAGGACCCGGACTTCATCTTCACGTGCTCCTCGGCGGCGCACCTCGCGTGGATCGAGGCGAACGAACCCGAGATGTTCGCCGAGATCCGCGCGCGGGTGCACGAGGGCCGCTGGGCGCTGGTGGGCGGGTGGTGGGTGCAGCCCGACTGCCACCTGCCGGGCGGCGAGGGCTTCGCCCGACAGGCGCTGTACGGCCAGCGCTACTTCCACAGCCGCTTCGGGCGCACGGCCACCGTGGGCTACAACCCGGATTCCTTCGGGCACGCGGCGACCCTGCCGCAGCTGCTGCTCGCCAGCGGAGTCACGCGCTACACCTTCATGCGCCCCGGCCCGCACGAGCAGGCGCTCCCGGGGCGGCTGTTCTGGTGGGCCGCGCCCGACGGCTCGCGGGTGCTGGCCTTCCGCATTCCCTACGAGTACTGCACGTGGGGCAAGGATCTGGAGGCCCACATCCGCAAGTGCGCGAGCGACCTCGCGTCGGCGGACGACCGCCTGATGTGCTTCTACGGCGTGGGCAACCACGGCGGCGGCCCCACCCGCGAGAACCTCGCGTCCATCCACCGCCTGAGCGCGGAGCCGGAGCTGCCCGCACTGGTCTTCAGCGCCCCGGACGCCTTCTTCGAGGCCGCCGACACGGCGCGGGCCGGGGTGTGGCACGGCGAACTCGTGCACCACGCGGTGGGCTGCTACTCGGCGCATTCGGGCGTCAAGCGCCTGAACCGCCACGCCGAACTCGCGCTGGTGCGCGCCGAGAAGTTCGCGACGCTGGCGACCACGCTGGCCGCCCTCCCCTACCCGCACGCGGACCTCGACCGGGCGTGGCAGCGCGTGCTGTTCAACCAGTTCCACGACATCCTGGCCGGCACCAGCGTGGAGAGCGCCTACGACGACGCGGCGCACGAGTACGGCGAGGCGCTGTCGATCGCCCAGCACGTCACCAATGCGGCCGTGCAGCGCCTGAGTTGGCGGGTGACGGTTCCGCCAGAGGACGGCGCCCGCAGCTTCGTGGTGTGGAACCCGCACCCGTGGCCCGTGCGCGTGCCCGTCGAGCACGAGGTCGGCGGCGTGCGCGACGGCTTCACCATGACCGATGAGGCCGGCAGGGCGGTGCCGGCGCAGTTCACGCGCTCAGGCGCGACCGTGAGCGGGTGGCGGCGGCGGCTGGCGTGGCTGGCGGACCTGCCCGCCTTCGGCCACCGCGTGTTCACCATCCGGCCAGGCACCGCGCCCGACCCGGACGTCGAGACCCAGACACCCGACCCCTTCGTGCTGGACAACGCCGCGCTGCGCGTGGAGTTCGATCCCGTCAGCGGGGGCATCGCGCGGCTTCTGGATCGGCGCTCGGACAGCGAGGTCTTCTCCGCGCCCGCCGCCGTGGGCGTGGTGCTGGACGACGACACCGACACCTGGAGCCACGGCCGCGTGCGCTTCGACCGCGTGACCGGGCAGTTCGGCCACGCGCGGCTGAGCTGGCTGGAACGCGGGCCGCTGCGACGCGCCGTCCGGAGCGTGGCCACATACGGCCGCAGCACGTTGACGCAGGACTACTTCGTCTACAGCGACCCTGCGCTGCCGGTCGAGGTGCGCGTGCGCGTGGACTGGCACGAGGCGCGGCAGATGCTCAAGCTGCGCTTCCCGCTGCACCTCCAGTTCCCGCAGGTGACCTACGAGGCGCCCTACGGTCAGGTCTCCCGGCCGGGCAACGGCGAGGAGTACCCGGGCGGCCGCTGGGTGGACCTCAGCGGCGTGCACCGCCCCACCGGCGAGTTGCGCGGCCTGGGGCTCGTGAACGACGCGAAATCCAGCTACAGCGTCACGGAGTCCGCGCTGCACCTCACCGTGCTGCGCTCGCCCATCTACGCGCACCATGACCCTTACGTGCCGGCAGCGGACGGCGACTACCGCTACATGGACCAGGGCGAGCAGACCTTCACGTACTGGCTGTGGCCGCACGCCGGGACGTGGCGGGACGCCGGCCTGCCCCGGCTGTGCGCCGCGCTGACCGAGGGGCCGGTGGCCCTGCCCGAGACCGTCCACGACGGGCCGCTGCCCGCCGCCCAGACCCACGCCTCGGTCACGCCCGACCACGTGGTGCTGAGCGTGATCAAGCGCGCCCAGGACGACCGCGGCGTGGTGCTGCGCCTGCACGAGACGCACGGCCGGCCCACCACCGCGCAGGTCTCGCTGCCCTTCCTCGAGCGCGAGCTGGAGGTAGACCTGGGCGCCCACGAACTCGTCACGCTGCTGCTGCCCGACGACGGAAGCGCGGCGCGGCGCGTGCTACTCACCGAGCTGGAACTGGACACCTGAAGGGAGGTCCAAGGCGGCACCCCCCGAACCTCGCGGGGGTGCCGCTCGCGTTGACTCAGGCCAGCACGAACGACCTGGATCAGCAAAAGACCCCCGGACGGCGCCGTCCGGGGGTTCGTTCCCTCCGCGTTACTTGGCGGCTTTCTTGTTGTCGTCCACCATCTTCGTGACGGCCGCCTGGGCTTCCTCCAGCGCCGTCTGCGGATCGCGGCCCCGCAGCAGGACGTCGTCCACGGCCTTGTTCACGGCCGTGTCGTAGCTGGGGGCGTACAGCGGGGCCGGCGACAGGTAGGTGAGCGGCAGATAGCTCACGAGCTTGATGAACTGGGGGTTCTTGTTGGCGGTCTGGGCGGCCTTGTACGCGGGCAGGTCGTTCTGCTCGGCGGCCCAGATCTTGGCGCCCTCGGTGGACAGGAACTTGGCGAAGGCGAAGGCCTCCTTGGGGTGCTTGCTGCCGCGCGGAATCTCGATGTTGAAGCCGCCGCCCCACGTGGTGGTGTCGCTCGTCTTGCCGTCCATGGTGGGCACGCTGACCATGCCGAACTGCAGGTCCGGGGCATTGCGCGCCAGGGTGGAGAGGTAGTTGCCGTTGCGCACCACCATCGGCACCTTGCCGGACATGAATTCGTCCTGGGTGCCGCCGCCGAAGCTGGCCTTGAAGGCGGCGACGTTGTTCGCGCCGTACTTGTCGTTCCACTTCTTGAACCACGCCAGCGTCTGCACGGCCGCCGCAGACGTCATGGTGGGGTTTTCGTTGTTCTTGTCGAACAGGTAGCCGCCCGCGTTGTTCACCCAGCCCTGGTAGCCGAAGTCGCCGAAGTTGGGGTGGAAGCCCATGCGGGTCCAGCGGTCGCCGTCTTTCTTGTCGAGCTTGGCGGCGTAGGCCCACAGGTCGTCCCACGTCCGGGGGGGCTTGTTGGGATCGAGGCCCGCTTCCTTGAAGGCGGCCTTGTTGTAGAAGAGCACCCGGGTGTCGGTGACGAACGGCAGGGCGTACTGCTTGCCGTTATAGCGCCCGGTGGCCCACAACTGCGGGAAGTATGAGCCGCCCAGTTTGTCCGCGCCGTACTGGCTCATGTCGGTGTTCTGGTTGCGGGCCGCGCGCTGCGTGCTGGTGCGGATGTCGATCACGACCACGTCGGGCGCGTTGCCGGCCGCCACGCCCGCGAGCGTCTTGGTGATGAGCTGGTCGAAGGGCACGCCGGTGTACTGCACCTGCACGTTGGGATTGCGCTGGTTCCACAGCCCGATGATCTTGTTGATGGTCGGCCGGCGCTGCTCGCTGAGCCAGTGGGCCGTGAAGTTGAGGGTGACTTTCTGGGCCTGGGCCGTGGACAGCCCCAGCAGCAGTGACGTGGCCAGCATTGCCTTTCTACGCATGCGATCCTCCGGCGGGACAGGTCAAATCCAGTATTTGATTATTTTATACTATTAAGTAATCGCGGGGGTGTCAAGCACGGCCGTGTCCCGCCGGGCCGGCTGCCGGCTGAGCGCCGCGAGCCGCAGCGTGCCCCCGTTCAGCAGTTCCCCGATCGCCAGCGCGGCCGCGCCGAGCGCTGTGGCGTTCTCGCCCAGCAGGCTCTGGACGATGCGCACGTCCTTGGACAGGAACCCGAAGGAGCGGCCCTTGACCTTGTGGGCCACCTCCTCGGTGAGTTCCGGCCACGCCCGGACCAGGGTGCCGCCCAGCACGATCAGCGCCGGATCGTAGTGGTTCACCGCGTTGACCAGCGTGGCCGCCAGGTACACCGACACGCGCTCCTTGACCCGCAGCGCGGCGGGATCGCCCGCCTCGGCCAGCCGGTGTACGCCCTGGAGATCGTGGACGGCCAGGCCCTCGCGCCGGGCGTCGGCGAGCACCGCCGGCACGCTGACCAGCGTCTCCACGCAGCCGCGATTGCCGCACTCGCAGCGCGCTCCGTTCACGTCGATGGTGGTGTGCCCGATCTCACCGGCCAGCTCGTGGGCGCCGCGGTACACCCGGTCGCCCACGATCAGGCCGGCCCCCACGCCGGAGCGCAGCGACAGGAACAGCAGCGTGCCCACCTGCGGCCCCGCACCGTACCAGCGCTCGCCCAGCGCGGCCGCCTTGGCGTCGTCGTCGAGCCAGCACGGCGCGCCGAAGTGGTTCTGCAGGAGATCAGCCAGCGGCACCTGACGCCAGCCCCCGAAGTTGGGCGGCTCCAGCACCAGGCCGCGCGTGCTATCCACCGGGCCCGGCACGCCCACGCCGATGCCGAGCAGCGGCAGGTCCGGGTCGATCACGAAGCGCACCACCTCGATCAGGGGACGCAGGTTGTCGTGCACCGGCGTGTGCGGCCGGAATGCCTGCGCGGCGACAGACAGCACCTCGCCGGCGAAGTTCGTGCGGATGGCGCGCACTTCCGAGCGCGAGATCTCCAGGCCCACGATCTGCCCACGGGCAGTGTTCAGGCGCAGCAGGGTGGGCCGCCGGCCGACCTGCCGGGTATCGGCCGGCGACTCGATCAGCAGGTTCGAGGCGTGCAGCTCGTCGACCATGTGTGTGATGGTCGCGGCGGTCAGGTCGGTGGCGGCCGCCAGGCCGCTGCGCGACACCGGCTGGAGCTTGCGCAGCGCCTCAAGCACCACGCTGAGGTTCTCGGCCCGCGTCTCGGGCAGGCTGCGTCCCTTGCGCACGCTGCGGCTTCTGGTCACGAACGCTCCTTCCCGCCGCCGTCGCGCCGGAGCTTCATGATAGGGCGCGCGCCGTGGAGCGGACGGCCCCCTGCCTGACCTCAGTGCCTGCCCGCAGGGAGTACCTTAAAATCATCAAGTAATTTCCACCGCCGTTATTCGCACTGCCCAGGGGAGCCATGCCTGACATCCGACCTGCCCACGACACCGCCCCTCCACTCCAGCTCCAGCGGCGGCCGGACGGCCTGACGCTCACCACGCCGCACTACCGCCTCGACCTCGACGCGGCGCGGCCCTACCTCCGCGTGAGCGACGCGGCAAGGCGGCCGTACGCGGACCTCTTCCTGTGCCCCAGCGTGCACACGGCGGCCGGCCTCGACCGCACCGCCCGGCTCGAGGACGTGCAGGTCAGGGAAAGCGGCGGCCGGACGCACCTGCGCTTTCCCCTGCGCGGCGGCGTGTGGCTGGACAAGGTGCTGGTGCTGACCTGCGACGCGCGCGGGATCGACGCGCACGTCGAGGTGCGCGGCGAGGGCGTCCTGACCGACGTGCTGCTGTTCGCCGGGTACTACTCCGGGCACCTGCGCTGGGGCAGCGGCCTGTTCGAGAGTGGCGCGCACTTCAGCGAGGTGTTCAACCCCGAACCGTGGGGCCGCGAGCGGCGCACCCACGGCGCCGGCGAATCGAGCAGCGTGGACGTGATGGGCACCAGCGTGCCGGGCAAGGCCCACTGGTTCTTCACGCCTGCGCCGCTGCTGTACGCCTTCTCCCGGGACGCCGGGGGGCCGGTGTCCGGCGGGTCGCTCGGCGCGGACCAGGGTGGAACGCCGGTGGGCGAGGCGACCACGTCGGCCTCGGCCGGTCCCGCTCCGTGGCTCGCCGCGTCGATCGTCGCGCCGGTGGACGAGCTGACCTTCACGGGCTTTCACTACGACGCGCACGAGGGCGCCTTCTCGCTGCGGCTGAGCTACGAGGGCCAGACCCGCGTGTCCGGCACCTTCCGCACGCCCACCCTGCGCCTGGAGTTCGCCGCCGACCCGTACGCGGCCATCGCGCGCAACGCCCAGCTGCACCGGGAACGCGGCGTGGTGCCGGCGGCCCCGGAGTCCCCCGCACCCACGTGGTGGTCCAGCCCGATCCAGTGCGGCTGGGGCGCGCAGTGCCACCTCGCGGGCGTGCGCGGCGGCCGGGCGCCCGACCACTGCACCCAGGCGAACTACGACGCCTTCCTGACCGCCCTGGACGGGCACGGCCTGCATCCCGGCATCCTGGTGCTGGACGACAAGTGGAGCGTGACCTACGGCCACAGCGAGGTGGACGAACACAAGTGGCCAGACCTGCGCGGCTGGATCGACCGGGCACACGCGCGCGGCCAGAAGGTGCTGCTGTGGTGGAAGGCGTGGGACCCCGAGGGCCTGCCCCCGGAGGCGTGCGTGACCGACGACCTGGGCGGCGTGGTGGCCGCCGACCCGACCAGCCCCGCGTACCGCGAGATCCTGGCCCGCAGCGTGCGGCGCATGCTGCTCGACTACGGTGCCGACGGCTTCAAGGTGGATTTCAGCGCCCGCACGCCGTCCGGCCCGGGCCTGCGCCGGCACGGACGCGCGTGGGGGATCTCCCTGCTGCACGAGCTGCTCGGGTTGCTGCGACAGGAGGCCAAGCGCGCCAAGCCCGATGCCCTGGTGATGACGCATACCCCCCACCCGGCGTTCGGCGACGTGAGCGACATGATCCGCCTGAACGACGTGAACACCGGCGCCAACGTGAGAACGCAGATGCTGCACCGCGCCCGGGTGGCGCGCGCGGCCCTGCCCACACACCTGATCGACACCGACAACTGGCCGATGCCGAACATCGCGGCGTGGCGCGAGTACGTGGCACTCCAGCCCGAGCTGGGCGTGCCCAGCCTGTACTTCGCCACCCACGTCGACGGCGACGGCGCGGCCCTGACCGCCGCGGACGCCGCGCTGGTGCGGGCCACGTGGGCGCGCTGGGACGCGCAGCGCCGCGTCGACCCGCTGGTCGTGCCGCCGGGCCTGGACGCCGATGGTGCTTGACGTGACCGGGCCGCCGCAGACGCCCGCCCGGATCCCGCGCGTCCTGCGCGAGGGCGGGTGGTTGGCGTGGACGTATCTGCCCACGTTGATCGGACTGAACGTGCTGTGGATCGCTGGCGCGCTGACCATCGTGCTGCTCGGCCCCATGACCGTGGCCGCGTACGGTCACCTCGCCGCGCTGCGGGACGACACGCCGCCCCCGTGGCGGAGCCTGGGCAAGCGGCTGCGCGCCTCGCTGTGGCCGGGCACGCTGTGGAGCGTCTTTGTGGGCGTCTATGCGTACGTGGCGTGGGCCAACGTGACGTTCTGGCCGCGGGTGCTGGGCCACGAGGGCGCCGCGCAGCTCGGCGTGGACGTGGTGTGGCTGCTGTGGGGATACCTGACGTGGGTGGTCACCGCGCTGCAACCGTACCTGCTCGACGCCCTGGCCGCGCGCGGTCTGCCGTTCGGGCGGGCCCTGCGCGCCGCCGCCGTGGACGTGATCCGGCGGCCGGTGGCCGCCCACGCCTTCGTGCTGATTCCGCTGGCGCTGTCCGTCATCGGCCGCTCGTTCCGCACGCCGGGCCTGCTGGTGCTCGTCACGCTGCTGCTGACCCTGGCCGCCGTGCACGTGCGCCCGGTGACCGTGCGCGAGCCGCCGGTGGACGAATCCACGGAGGCCGCTCCGTGAGCCGCGTTCTCGCCTTCGGCGGCGCGCTGATGGACTTCGTGCCGGCCGGCGACGGGTGGCGGGCGCGGCCCGGCGGCAGCGCGTGGAACGTGGCGCTGGGACTGGCCGCCCTGGGCGAGGGCGTCGCCTTCGCGGGCAGCCTGGGGAGTGACCCCTTCGCCGAACGTCTGGGCACGCTGGGCGAGGCGGCCGGGCTGGACCTGACCTTCGCTCCGCGCGTGGACGCGCCCACCGCCCTCTCGGTGGTCCACCGGGGCGTGGGCGGTCAGCCGGACCGCTACGCCTTCTACGCGCAGGGCGGCGCCGACAGCGCCTTCACGGGCGTGGCCGCCGGCGCGTGGGCCGGCGCGCACGCCGCGTATTTCGGGGGGGTGACGCTCCTGCGTGAGCCGGCCGCGCCCGCTTTCCTGGCGTGTGCGCAGGACGCCGCCCGTCGCGGGCTGACCGTGCTGTACGACCCCAACTTCCGCCCCGCGTACGCCGAGGAGGGCCGCCGCGCCCTGTGGGCGTACCTGCCCCACACCACCCACCTCAAGGTCTCTCACGAGGACGTCCTGGGCCTGCTGCCCGGCCGGAGCGTCGAGGACGGCGTGGCCGAGCTGCGCCGCGCCCAGCCGGGCCTGCACGTGCTGCTCACCCTGGGCGAAGCGGGCGCGCGGCTGTTTACGCCGCAGGGCGAGTGGGTCCACCCCGGCTACGCCGTGACCGTCGCGGACACCGTGGGTGCGGGCGACGCGTGCGCGGCCGGCTGGCTGAGGGGCACCGTGGCCGGGCCGCACGCGTCTCCAGCCCACGTGCTGGCGTTCGCCCTGGCGTGCGGCGCGCTCGCGTGCACCCGGCCGGGTGCCCACGCCCCCACGCTGGACGAGGTGCAGCAGTTCATGGACAGCCAGACCTGACGTCAGGCCGGGGCGAGCCTCTCTACCCGCTCACCCCGGCCTCGCCGCCGGCCCACGCGGGCAACCAGCGCCGCTGCGCGGCGATCAGGTCGCGGGTCATGGCGCGGATGTCGCGCAGGTCGAGGATGCTGGCGGTCAGGGGGTCGAGGGCGACCGCGGCCTCGATCCGCCGGGGGTCGCGCTGCGTGGCGGCCTCGACGGCGCTGAGCTGCACCGCGACGTTCGTGAGGTTCAGCCCGGCGCACGGCGCGGGCAGGCGGCCCGCCGGCTGCGGTGTCACGCCCGCCGCGTCCGCCACGGCCGGCACCTCCACGCACGCGTCGGCGGGCAGGTTGGCGATCAGACCGCCGTTGACCACGTTGACGTAGACGTGTTCGGGGCCGCTCCCCAGCGTCGCGGCCACGATCCGCATGCCGTACTCGGCCGACGGCTCCAGGCGCGCGCGGCGGGCGTCCACCGCCGCGTCCAGCGTGGCCTGCTCGTGGCCGAGCCCCGCCTCGGCGCCGCGCAGGTAGTCCCAGCGGCGAGGCAGGGCGGCCTTGACGGCCTCCGGCGTGCGGCGGAAGTACGGCACGTATTCCGAGGCGTGGTGGCTCGACTCGCTCAGGACGTACCCGAAGGTCTCCAGCAGCTCGGCGCGCACGCGCTCCTGGCCGCCCACGTACGTGTCGTGGCCCTCGGTCCAGGGGGTGTATCCGCCGTGGTCCGGCAGAAAGCGGCGGCGCAGGATGTCGCGCAACCGGGCGTGCAGGTCGGTGCCGCGGTGCTCCAGCGTCAGGAACCACGCCTGGTGGTTGATCCCCGCCGCGCGGTACGTCAGTTCGCCGCGCGGCACGGCCAGCAGGTCTTCCAGCAGCGCCGCCGTGTGCGGAATGGAGTGGCACAGGCCCATAGCCCGCACGCCCAGCGCATTCAGGTACAGGACGTTCATCGCCATGGGGTTGGCGTAGTTCAGTACCAGCGCGTCCGGGCACACCTCACGCACGTCGGCGGCCAGGGCGCCAAAGGCCGGCGTGCTGCGCAGGAAGCGGAAGATGCCGCCCGGCCCCAGCGTGTCCCCGGCCGGGACGTCCACGCCGTAGCGCCGCGGCACCTCGACATCCGCGCGGTACGCGTCCAGGCCGCCCACCTGGAAGGTGAGCAGCACGTGGGTGGCCCCGCGCAGCGCGGCGCGCCGGTCGGCCGTGACGGTCACGCGCAGGGGACGGCCGTGGTGGTCGGCCAGCGCGCGCACGGCGGCGGCGGTGCGCGCGGCGCGCTCAAGGTCCGGGTCGTGCAGCACGAGCTCCGCCCCGAGCGGCGCCAGCAGCGCGAGGAAGTCCGCCGCCAGCGTCAGGGGAAAGACCATGCCCCCCGCGCCCGAGATCACCACGCGGGCCGCCGGGCTCACGGCGCGTCTCACAGCGGCTCCTCCAGGAAGTTCACGGCGCAGGCGGCGCCGCCCGGTTCCACACGCAGGCTCAGGATCTGGTGCGGCCGAAGGTCGACGGGAATGGCGGTCCCGTCCCAGTGCAGGGTGCCGCGGGCGCCCCGTCCGGCCCACTCGTGCAGCCGGACGATCACGGCGTCACCGTCCTCGGCGCGTTTCACGGCGCTCACCGCCGCGCCGTCCAGGCCGTCCAGTTGCAGCAGGCTGTGCCGGGGCGGCAGGTCGCCCGGGTGGACATACTCGCGGGTCAGGGGCATCGGCCGCCCCACGTGCCCGGCCCGCTCGGGGATGCCCGCCGCGCGCCAGTCCCCGGCGTGCGGGCACAGCGCCCAGCGCGTCTCCTGGCGGCCCTGGTCGATGTGGTCGTGGTCGCGCTGCGGATCGGGCCGGGCCGGATCGTGGTGCGCGTAGATGGGCGAGCGGGCCAGCGTCAGCCGCACCTCGCCGCCCAGCACGCTCGCGGAGGCCTTGCAGTCGCTCGTGAGCGCTGCGCCGGCCGGGTGGGCACGGCCACGCGCGCCCCGCACCACGCCGCTCACGTCCAGCCAGCGGCCGACCGGTTCCTCCTGGCCGTCGGCGGGGCGCACCACGTGGCCGTAGGGCACCTCGAACGTGGCCTCCACACCGCTCAGCGCCAGCGGGACACTGAGCTGGGCCGCGTGGTGCGGTTCGTGCCAGTCCAGCACCACGCGGCCGTGGATCTCGGCGCTGTGGGCGTCCAGGGCGACGTCCTGCACGGCCGTCGACGCGCCCCAGCGGGTGGTCACACGCACCGTGGCGCGCAGCGGCCCGCGCTCCACCACGCGCAGCTGCGCCCCGCCGAAGAGCCCCACCACGCCGCGCAGCGACGTCATGCCGTGACCCCAGGTGTCGCTGCCGTCGTACACGACGTGCAGCGCGCCGGCGTGGCCCGCGAGCAGCTCAAGGTCGCGGGCCTTGTCCACGATCCGGCTGACGGCGCCGCTGCGGGCGGAGAACTCCACGCGCAGGAAGGCGTTCTCCAGCGTGACGTCGCCAGACGGGTGCTCGGTGACGCTGAGGCCGGTGTCGGCGACCGGGGCGGGCGCCTCGGCCAGCGCGCGGTACAGCCGGTACCCGCCGGCGGGCACGTCGGCCAGGAAGGCCATACGTGGGCGGCCGCCGCTGACGCTCTCGGGATCGAGCCGCTGGTACGGCACCTCGCGCCCGGTCTCGTCGGTGAGCGTCAGGTCGTCGGTGTGCCAGTCGTTGATCTCGACCTCGACCAGATCGCGGCGGGGCCGCGCGCTGGAGTTGAAGACCACGACCGGCACGCCGTCGCCGTAGTCACTCACCCACGTGGGGCCGTCCCAGCGCACCGAGCGGATCACCTCGTCCACGTCCGCGCCGTCCCGGCGGGTGTCGATGCGCGCGGCGATCGCCTGCATGGCGAAGAATTCTGTTTCGTCGGCCACCGCGAGCGCCTCACCGAGCTGCGCGCGCGCCGCGTCGTAGGCCCGCCGGATGGAGCTGCCGGCCAGCACGTCGTGGAACTGGTTGAACAGCACGCGCTCCCACGCGCGGGTCAGGGCGGCGTGGGGATACGGGTGCCCGACGGGCCCGGCCAGGACCGCCAGACGCTCGGCGTCGATCAGGCGGCGCTCGGCCTCGCGGACCAGCCGCTTGATCTCGCTGACGGCGGCGTAGCACCCGCGCGCGTGGTGCTGCAGCTCGCCGGCGTACTCCGGCAGCGCGCCGCCCGGCTGGGCCTCCTGCGCCCGCACGAGGTCGAAGAAATGCTCAAACGAATCCATCTGGAGCGCCGGCCACGCGGGATCGTCGTTCAGGGCGCGCAGGTTGGCGATGGCGCGCTTGGTGGGGCCGCCGCCGTGGTTGCCCACGCCGTACAGGCCCAGCCAGTGGCGCGCGCCCGGCGGGTGCCAGCGCAGGTTGCGCTCCAGGCTGCTCTGGACGTGGTGCGGATTGGACGAGTACGCCTCGATGCGCACGCACGGCAGCGAGGTGCCGTCCGGGCCGACCCAGCGGAAGAGGTTCTGCGGCAGCTCCAGCTCGTGGGCCGAGGGGCGCATGAACACGAACGACGTGAGCCCCGAGAGCGCCAGCAGCTGCGGCAGCGTGGCGGGATGGCCGAAGGAATCCGGCAGGAAGCCGACCGTGGCCCGGCGGCCCACCACGCGCTCCAGGGTGCGCTGGCCGTGCAGCGCCTGCCGCGCGAAGGACTCGCCGTGCGGCAGGTTGGCGTCGGGCTCGACCCACCACCCGCCGACCGGCTCCCACTGGCCGCGGGTCACCGCCGCGCGCACCTCGGCCAGCAGCTCCGGGAAGCGTTCCAGCCACGCGTACTGCGCGGCGCTGGAGTGGGCGAAGACCATGTCCGGGTTCTCGGTCAGGCGGTCCAGGGCGCTGCGGACGGTCGCGCGGACGGTCTCGACGCCCTCGCGCCAGTCCCACAGCCACACCGGGTCGATGTGGGCGTGTCCGACGAGGTGCACGGTGAGTGGAGCGGGTGGAGTGGGGTCGTCCTGGGGATGGGTCACGGCGGGGCCTCCGGGTTATTTAAAAGATTTAAGAAATAGGGTAAGCTCGGCCCGAAGTCCACACAAGTAGGGGCGTCCGAGCCCGCCCCTCCCCCTCTGTCCCGCAGGAGACCGACCTTGACCCGACCCTCCGCAGACCCGGCCGCGCCCGGCCCGGCTCCCCTCCGGCCGCTGAGCGTCCACGTGTACCACCACACCCACTGGGACCGCGAGTGGTGGGGCACCCGCGAGCGCTTCCGATTCCGGCTGATGCACACCGTGGACGCCGTGCTGGGCGCCCTGGACGCCGACCCGGCCCTGACGTGCTTCGTGCTCGACGGCCAGACCATCATCCTGACCGACTACCTGGAGGTGCGCCCGGCCGAGCGCGAGCGCGTGAGTGACCTGATCCGCGCGGGGCGGCTGTTCGTGGGCCCGTGGCACATCCTGCCCGACGAGTTCCTGGTGAGCGGCGAGGCCACCATCCGCAACCTGTGGCTGGGCCGCCGGGTGGCCGCCGCGCTGGACGTGCCGCTGAGCGGCGTGGGCTACCTGCCGGACCAGTTCGGCCACACCGCGCAGATGCCGCAGATCCTGCGCGGCTTCGGCATCGACAGCGCCGTCGTGTGGCGCGGCTTCGGCGCCCCGCCGCTGGGCGGCGACGACGGCGACGGCGAGGTGGGGCACGACATCTACCGCTACGCGCGCTCGCGCGACCCGCGCTTTCCGGCCCGCACCCAGAACGAGTTCTGGTGGGAAGCGCCCGACGGCACGCGGGTGCTGGGCATCTACCTGCCGCTGGAGTACTACCGCAGCCATCACAAGGAGCGCGCCGATGACCCCGAATTCACCCGCGACCAGACGCACGGCCGCGCCCGGCGCACGCTGGCGCACCTGGGCGCGTACTCGGCAACCGGGGTGGTGCTCGAACCGCTCGGCGGCGACCACCTGCCGGTCGACCCGCGCCTGCCCAGGCTCCTGCGGGAGATCGGCGCGGAGCTGGACGGCGAGGGCGTCACGTACCGCCTGTCCTCGCTCGACGCGTACGTGGCCGCGGTGCGCGAGCACGAGGAGCGGATCAGCGTGGTGTGGCCGGGCGAGGGCCGCGCGTTCGGGCGCAAGGCGCACCTGCTGCCCGCCGTGCTCAGCGCCCGCATGCCCCTCAAGCAGCGCAACGCCCGCGCCCAGAGCGAACTCGAACGCTACGCCGAGCCGCTCCAGGCCCTCGCGGGCGCGCTGGGCGAGCGCCATGAGAGTGACTACCTGTGGCACGCGTGGGACACACTGATCCAGAACCATCCCCACGACTCGATCTGCGGGTGCTCGACCGATCAGGTGCACCGCGAGATGGTCACCCGCTTCGACGAGGCCGAGCAGGCGGCGGCGGTACTCGCCGAGGACGCCCTCGGCAGCGTACTGGCGCGGGTGGATACGGCTTTCGCGGGCGGGGGCCAGGTGATCGGCGTGTTCAATCCGCTCAACTGGCCGCGCAGCGAGCTGACGACCGCCCTGCTCAGCCCCCACCTAGAGATCACCCCGGAGGGCTGGGCACTGCACGACGAGCACGGCAGCGAGGTGCCCTTCCAGGTGCAGGTCCATCGTCACCCCACCGACAAGTCCGAGCCGTGGAGCTGGCTGCCGCGCGCCGGCCACCGCAGCCATGACAACGACGTGTTCACCGCCGTGTCCTTCGTGGCGACGGACGTGCCGGGAATCGGGTACCGCACCTACGCCCTGCGGCCGCGCGACGTGTATACCCCGCAGGAACGCGTGCGGCCCTACGCGGTGGCCGGGAACGTCGCGCTGGACAAGGGGCACCACGCGGCCGAGCTGCAGGTCGGCCCCGGCACCCTGGAGAACGCCCACCTGAAGGTGACGGTGGAGCCGGACGGCAGCGTCACCCTGCTCGACAGAGCCAGCGGGCAGACCTACGCCGGCCTGAACACCTTCGATGACGGCGGCGACAACGGCGACACCTACAACTACGCGTGGCCGCTGGGCGACCAGATCCTGAGCAGCGCCGGGGCCACCGTGCGCACGGAGTGGGTCGAAGTCGGCCCCGCCCGCGCGACCCTGCGCGTGACGCGGCGCTGGGCGCTGCCCGCCGGCCTCAGCGCGGACCGCCAGAGCCGCAGCGCCGACGACGTGCCCTTCGTCATCCACAGCGACCTGACCCTCACGCCCGGCGCACGGCGGCTCGACATCCGCACGCACGGCGAGAACACGGCCCGCGACCACCGCCTGCGCGCGCTGTTCCCGCTGGGCGGCCCGGCCACCATGTCCAGCGCCGAGAGCCAGTTCGCCGTGGTCGACCGGCCCACCGCGCTGCCGGACGATCAGCGCGGAAGCAGCGAGCCGGCGGTGCACGAGCACCCGCAGCAGAGTTTCGTGAGCGTCTGGGGCGGCGTGCGCGGCCTGACGGTCGCCAACCGCGGCCTGCCGGAATTCAGCGCCGGCGAGGACGGCACACTGCGGCTCACGCTGCTGCGCTGCGTGGGCTACCTGTCACGCGACGACCTGCTGACCCGCGTGGGCGGGGCCGGCCCGACCATCCCCACGCCGGACGCCCAGCTGCTCGGGCCCTTCGAGGCCGAGTACAGCGTGATTCCGCACGCAGGCACGTGGGACGACGCGCAGGTGTGGCAAGGCGCGCACGCCTTCAACGCGCCGCTGCGGGCCCAGGCGCGCACCAGCCAGGTGCTGCCGCTGCGGAACGCCCACCGCGACGAGGCCGTCACCCTGCCGCCCAGCGGCCAGCTGGTGGATCTGGACGGCGGCGTCCTGCTGAGCGCGCTGAAGCGGGCGGAAAATGGGGAGGCACTGATCGTACGCTTTGTGAACCTCAGCGCCGCGGCGCGGGACGCCACGCTGCGCGCCCACTGGAGCGTGCGCCGCGCCGCGCGCGTGGATCTCCGTGAACACGAGCTGGCCGAGCTGCCGGTGGCGGACGGCACCGTGACCGTCGCGACCCGCCCGTGGGAGATCGTCACGGTCGCGCTGCACCTGGAGGCCCGATGACCCCACCGACCCCCGACATGCCGACGCTCGCGCTGCTGCACACCACGCCCGTCACCCTGGGTGACCTGCCCGCACGGGTGACGGCCCAGGCCCCGCACGTGCGCGTCATCAACGTGCTCGACGACAGCCTGCTGGCCGACGTGATGGCCGCCGGGGAGGTCACGCCGGCCGTGCACGCCCGCCTGCGCGCGTACCTGCACGCGGCGCAGGACGCCGGCGCCACGGCGGTCATGACGTGCTGCTCGTCGGTGGGGGCGGCGGTGGACGCCCTGGCGGGCGAGCTGACCCTCCCCGTGCTGCGCATCGACCGGCCGATGGCCGCGCAGGCGTCCGCCCTCGGCCGGCGCGTGGGCGTGCTGGCGACCGTCGCCACCACCCTGGACCCCACCGCCGACCTGATCGAGCGCGAGGCCGCGGCCGCCGGACGCGCCGTGCAGGTCACCCGCCGGCTGGTGGAGGGCGCCTACGCCGCCCGGCTCGCCGGCGACGGCGAGGAGCACGACCGGCGGGTGACGGCCGCGCTGCGCGACCTGCGGGGCGAGGTGGACGTGATCGTGCTGGCCCAGGCGAGCATGGCGCGGCTGCTGGCCACCCTGGGCACCGAGCCTACAGAGGGCAGCGGCGTGCCGGTGCTGAGCAGTCCCGACAGCGGCGTGGCCGCCGCGCTGCGCGCCGTGGAGGAGTGCCATGTCTGACGTGATGCCCGGGACGTCGCCGCTGACGGATCTGCTGAGGCCCGCCCAGCGGGATGGTTACGCGGTGGCGGCCCTCAGCGCGCGCTACCGCGCGTGCGTGCGGCCGGCCCTGGAGGCCGCTCTGGAGCTGCGCAGCCCGGTGATCGTGGAGATCAGCCAGCGCGAACTCGGGTGGTTCGGCCTGTCGCCGCGCGACTTCCGGGACGCGCTGGAGGCGGCCGTGCGCGACCTGGACTTCCGGTACCCGCTGGCGCTGCACCTCGACCACAGCTGGGAGCCGGCGGTGATCCACGCGGCCATCGACGCGGGCTTTTCCAGCGTGATGATCGACGCGTCCGCGCAGCCCTTCGAGGAGAACGTGCGCCAGACGCGCGACATCGTCACGTACGCCCACGCGCGCGGCGTGAGCGTGGAGGCCGAACTGGGCAAGCTGACCACCACCGACCAGCTGGAAACCGAGGGAGACGAGGCGCTGTACACCGTTCCCGAGGAGGCGCTGGAATTCGTCGAGCGCACCGGCTGCGACGCGCTGGCGGTGTCCATCGGCACGGCGCACGGCGTGTATCCGGTCAAGGACCCGAAGATCGACTTCGAGCGGCTCGAAGCCATCCGCGCCCTGCTGCCCGAGGTGCCGCTGGTGCTGCACGGCGGGAGCGGCCTGCCGGCGGCCACGGTCCACCGCGCGATTGCCCTGCCCGGCGGCGGCGTCTCCAAGATGAACGTCGCCACGGACCTCGAGAACGCCCTGCTGGCCGCGATGGGAGGCCTGCCGCGCATGACCAGCGCCGAGTTGGACGCCCTGGAGCCGGGCGTGCGGGCCCTCGGCCTGGCCGCCGTGAAGGCCGAGGCAAAGGACAAGATCGAGCACTTCGTCCGCTCGGCGGGCCGGGCAGGAACATGACGGGTGTAGATTCCGACCCCACCGAGCGCTTCTGTACCGACCAGCGTCCGTCGCCAGGCAGGTGAGCTGTTGTCCCGTCCTCCAGCTTCCTCCACCCCTCCCTCCCTCCAGACCCTGAATGGCGCGTGGGAACTCGCGCCCTCGCTGGACGAGCAGTGGCGCTTCCGGGGACTGCACACTGGCGCGCCGCAGGCGGTCGGAGCCTTCGCGCGCACCGCGTGGATGCCGGCGCGGGTGCCCGGCTCCGTCCACGCCGACCTCCTGCGCGCCGGCGTGATCCCCGACGTCCGCGTGGGCCTGCACAGCGTAGAGGCTGAGTGGGTGGCCGCCCGCCAGTGGGTCTACCGCCGCACCTTCCGGGTCGACCTGCCGGCCGGTGGGCGGTTGTGGCTGCGCTTCGGGGGCGTGGACTGGGCCGCCACCGTGTTCCTGGACGGCGAGGAACTGGGCCGCTTGGAGGGCGCGCAGGCCACCTCACGCCTGCGGCTGCCGGACCTGGAGCGCCACACCAAGCACTCGTTGGTCGTGGTCCTCGACGCGCCGCCCGCCGGACAGGGCCAGCTGGGCCGCACCAGCCAGACCCGCACCCTGCGGCCCCGCTACGGCTACTGGTGGGACTTCTGCACCCGGCTGATCCAGGTCGGTCTGGTGGGTGACGTCACGCTGGAACGCGACGGGGGCGCCGCCCTGCTGGACGTGGCGGCGCTGGTCTCGCTCTCGGCGGATGGCCGCCGGGGGCAGGTCCGGGTGGACGTGGCCCACGACGGCGCGGAGGATCTGCCTGTGACGGCGACCCTGACGCATCCGGACGGCCGGCAGGAGACCCGGACGGGACGGGCCGATGACCTGTGCTTTGACCTCGCTGAGCCGCAGCTGTGGTGGCCGCGCGGCCTGGGGGAACAGCCGCGGTATCACTTGAGCGCCCAACTGGACGGCAGCGCCCCCGTCTCCTGCCGCTTCGGGGTGCGCGACGTGCAGCTGGTGCACAACGCGGCCTCGGCGGCGCGGGGGGCCATGCCGTATACCCTTCAGGTCAACGGGGTGCCGGTCTACGCGCGCGGCTTCAACGTGCTGCCGGTGGACATGACGGCGGGGATGGACGGCGCCCCGGAGCGCGAGCGGGCTGTCATCGAGTACGCGGCGGCGGCGCACGCCACCCTGCTGCGCTTTAACGGCGTGGCCCCCTTCGCGTCCCAGACCATGCTGGAGGCCTGCGACGACCTCGGGGTGCTGGTGTGGCAGGAACTGCCCCTGACCTCGAGCGGCACCGACAACGTCCCGCCGGCCCTGGAGACCTTCGGGTCCGTACTGGACGCTGGCCTGCCACCCCTGCTGCGGCGGCTGCACGGCCACCCGAGCGTGGCGCTGCTGGGCGCCGGGAACGAGCTGACCGGCGCCGACCGGCGTCCTGTCCACTCCGAGCACCCCACCATCGCCCACATGCTGACCCACGTGCGGCGCGCGGGGCTGACGCAGCCGTTCATGCCCACCTCGCCGTCGGGACCGACCTACGACCTGGACGAGACGGTGGCCCGCACGCGACCAGAGGACCTGCACGACGTCCACGGCCCGTGGCATTACCGGGGGGTGCGCGACTCGTACCGGCCGCACGCCATCAGCCGCGCGCTGATGCACTCCGAGTTCGGCTGCCAGGCCCCGGCGCGGGAGCGCTCGCTGCGCCGCTTCGTCCGGCCCGACCCGTGGCCGATGGACGACCGCGTGCCCGAGGTCGTTCACCATGGCGAGTGGTGGCTGATGCGCCACCGCGTCGAGGAGGTGTTCGGACCGGTGGCCGACCTGCGGCGCTACGTGCTGCTGGGGCAGGCAGCGCAGGGCGACGTGCTGCGCCACGCCCTGACCTGGAACCGCTCGCGGGTGGGCGAGTGCAGCGCGGCGCTGGTGTGGCAACTGAACGAACCGTGGCCGAACGCCCACAACACCGCCGTGCTGGAGTACGACCTGTCGCCCAAGCTGGCGTATTACCGCTGCCGCGAGGCGAACGCCCCGTACGCCCTGCACTGGGGCCTGGACGCGCCGGTGGCTGCAGCCACGCTGACGCTGCGCCCGGCAGTGCTCGCGGACACGCCGGGACGGGGGCGGGTGGAGCTGCGGCAGCTCACGCCCGGCGGCACCTGCGTGTGGGAGCGGCACCTCGACGTGACGTGGCCCGGCGAGGCCACGTCTCTGTCACTCCCCATCATCGGCGAACCCACCCTGCTGCGGGGCCGCGTGCTGGACGACGCCGGAGCGCTGCTGGCCGAGAGCGAGCAGTGGGTGGCGCCGGACCGGCCCACCCCCTTCGCCGCCCTCGCTGACCTGCCCGACACGCGAATCCACGTGGACACGGACGGCTCACAGCTCACCGTCACCAACGCCGGGCGGGTCGCCGCACCGTGGCTGAGCCTGGAGGCGCTGGAGGACGGCCTGGAAGTCTTCTCGGACAGCGGCTTCACGCTGCTTCCTGGCGAGTCGCGCTCCGTGACGGCAACGTTGCGGGGTCTGGATGGGGCGGCCCGGCCCTTCACGCTGTCGGTTCAGGCGGTCAACGTGGCCCCGGTCCACGTGGAGGTCACTCCATGAGCGTGGATGCCGCGCCGGACTGGGGCGGCACCACGCGGCTGGCCGCCGAACAGACCGGCGTTGTCTTCTCCAGCTGCGTCGCTCAGGAGGCGGTCGTGCCCGCGCCCCGGCTCAGCGTCCTCGGCCCGCACGCCGGCCTGTCGCTGTGCTCTCCGTCCACCTGTGACTCCTCAGCCCTCACGCCTCCGGAGGTCTCCCCATGAACGTTGCCCTGAACACCGCATCCTTCGCCTACCGCCAGACCGGGTACCGGGGCGGCGACTGGGGGGTGGCGTGCCGCACCTCGCGCGAGCATTTCAGCCCGCCCGCCACCTTCCGGGGCCGCATCGCCGAACTGCTCGACGAGGTGCGCTCCCTCGGGTACCACGACATCGAGCTGTGGCACTTCCACCTGCACCAGCGCTGGTGGACGCCCGGGCACGTCAACGCCCTGCAGGACGAACTGGGGCAGCGCGGCATGCGCGTGGTCGCGTACTGCGGCGGCGTGGGCGATGATCTGGACGAGGTACGGCGCGGCGTGGAGCTGATGACCGCACTGGACATTCCCCTGTTCGCCGGGGGCGGGGCGATGTTCTCGCGGGAGCGCCCGGAGGTCGTGCGCGTGTTCCGCGAGGCCGGCCGGGTCTTCGCCTACGAGAACCATCCCGAGCCCACGCCGGCGGCGGTGCTGGAGACGGTCGGCCCGGAGGACGCGGGCACGCTGGGCGTCACCATCGACACCGGCTGGTTCGGCACCCAGGGCTATCCGGCGGACGACGCCGTGCGGGCGCTGCGCGGGCGGCTCAGGCACGTCCACCTCAAGGACGTGCGCGCCGCCGGCACGCATGAGACCTGCGGCTTCGGCGAGGGCGTGGTGCCGCTGCGCGCGGTGGTGCAGGCCCTCCGGGAGACGGGGTACACGGGCGTGCTCAGCGTGGAACACGAGCCCGAGCTGTTCGGTCCGGGGCCTGACCTGGCGGCGGCGCGGCGACAGCTGGACGGCTGGCTGGCCGAAACCGCCCAGGAGCGCGCATGACGCCCCTGAACGTCGTGATCGTCGGCTGCGGGGTGATCGCCACACCGTATGCCGAGGGCTTCGCGGACTTCCCCACCCTGCGCCTGCACGGCTGCTTCGACGTGGACGCCTCCAAGCGGGACGCCTTTGCCGCCGCGCAGGGCTGCCGCCCGTACCCCTCGCTGGAGGCGGCGCTGGCCGACCCGGACGCCGACCTGATCGTGAACCTGACTGTCCTGCCGGCGCACTACGACGTGACGAAGCGGGCGCTGGAGGCGGGCAAGCACGTCTTCTCGGAAAAGCCGCTGGCGGCCAGCAGCGCCCAGGCGCAGGAACTCGTCGCCCTGGCGCGCGACCGCGGCGTGCGGCTGGGCTGCGCGCCAGTCACCCACCTGGGACATGCCCAGCAGCGCGCGGGGCAGGAACTGCGCGCCGGGCGCATCGGGCCGGTGCGGGTCATCTACGCCGAGGCGAACCACGCGCGGATCGAGACGTGGCACGGGGCGCCGCACTCGTTCTACCGGGTGGGGCCACTGCGCGACGTGGGCGTGTATCCGCTGGGCGTCATCACCAGCATCTTCGGGCCGGCGCGGCGGGTGTGGGCCTACGGCACGGCCGTGAAACCGGAGCGCGTGACCAAACGGGGCGAGCCCTTCGAGGTGGAGGCGCCCGACTGGTACGTGGCGGTGATCGAGCTGGCGGCGGGGCCGGTGGTGCGCCTGACCGCGTCGTTCTACGTGACCGACCGAGGCAAGCAGCCCGAGGCCATCGAGTTTCACGGCGACGATGGGCAGCTCTTCCTGGCCCACTGGTTCAGCCCGAGCGCCGCGCTGGAGGTGGCGGCCTTCGGCCAGGGGTACGCGCCGCTGGAGGACTTCACACCGTCCACGCAGGAGTTCCGCTGGGCGGTCGCCCTGGACGAGATGGCCCGCGCCATCGCGGAAGGGCGCCCCCACCGCGTGTCCGGCGAACAGGCCGCGCACCTCGTGGAGATCCTGGAAGCCGCACACCTCAGCATCGAGCGCGGCGGCGCGGTGGAGCTGACGACCACTTTCACGGCCCCCGAGCCCCTGCCAGGTGGGCCGGGGCCGGTCGCGTGACCACGCCCGACGCGGCCCACCTGGCGCCGACCCGCGCCGCTCTCCGGGCCAGGCCGATGCAGACGGTGTTGGACCTGCGGCACGGAGGACAGATGGTCTCCGGGTGCGGCACCGGGAGCCGGAGCGAGACCGTGGCGGACGGGCGCGTGGTGACGCACCACGTCCTGTGCGGGCGCGGGCGGGCTGACGCCGACGCAGGTGCCGCGCCGTGACGCTTCTCGAGGTCGTGCCCGGCGTATGGCGCCACACCAGCACCGCGCACACCTACGTGCTGCGGGCCGGCGGCGACGCGGCCTTGCTGGTGAACGTCGGGGACGGCTCGGTGCTGGACGAGCTGCCGCAGGTGGGCCTCCGGGCGGTCGCTGCCGTGCTCACCCACAGCCACGCGGACGTGGCGGGCGGGGCCGCCCGCGTGAGCGCGCTCGGCGTGCCGGTGTATGCCCCGGACTCCGAGCGTCCGCTGCTGGACCGCCCCCAGGACGTCCTCGCCGCGTGGGCCGGGGACAACACCTACGACGGGCGACCGCTGCACCTGGGCGTGCCGGAGGCCGTCCGGACGCTCCCCCTGCGCGACTACCGCCCGCTGACCTTCGGGGACGTGAGGCTCACGCCTCGGCCCGCGCCCGGTCCGTCGCCCGGCCACAGCACGCTGCTGTGTGACGTGGGCGGCGCCCGGATCGCCTTCACCGGAGCGCTGCTCTCGGGCGCCGGGCAGGTGCCGCGGCTGTCGGCCACCATGTGGAGCTACAACGGCGGCGAGGGCCTCGCGGGCAGCGTCCTGTCGCTGCTCGACCTGCACGCGCAGGAGCCCGACGTGCTGCTGGGCGCCTTCGGGCCGCCACTGGAGCGCGGCGCGCTGGAGACCACCGCCCAGGCCCTGCTGGACCTGATCCGGCTGCGGCGGCACAACCCCCGGTTGCTGGAGCTGCGCGCCCGGCCGTACGAGGAACTGCGGCCGTGGCTGCTGCTCAACCGGACCAGCGTGGCGCAGAGCTACGTGATTCGTTCGGCGGGCGGCCGTGCCGTGCTGATCGACTTCGGGTACGACTTCAGCTTCGGAGTGGCGCCCACCACCGGGCGCGACGCGCGGCGGCCATGGCTGTACACGCTCTCCACGCTGTTTGCGGACTCCGGCGTCCGGCAGATCGACGCGGTGATCCCCACCCACGCCCACGACGACCACGTGGCGGGCATCGGGCTGCTGCGGGACGTGCAGGGTGCGGGGCTGTGGGCGCCGGAACCGCTGGCCGACGTGCTCGCGCGGCCCACCGCGTACCGGCTGCCCTGCCGCTGGTTCGAGCCGCTGCCGCCGGACCGCGTGCTGGCCCTCGAGCAGCCGGCCTTCTGGGAGGAGTTCCGGATCACGCCCTACGCCCTGCCGGGCCACGCCCGGCACGCGGTCGCCGTGCTGGTCGAGGGCCACGGCGAGCGCGTCCTGTTCACCGGCGACCAGTACGCCGACGCCGACGGCCTGGGGCTGAACTACACGTACCAGAACGACGTGCTGGAGGGCGACTATGTCGCGGGCGCTGCCCTGATCGCGCGCCTGCGGCCGTCGCTGCTGCTCAGCGGACACTGGCCGCCGGTGGTGCCTGACGACGCGTGGCTGGCCCAGGCCACGGAGCGGGGCGAGGCGCTGCGCCGCGCGCATGCGGATCACCAGCCCCACACGTCGCGCATTGGCCTCACCACCTGTACCGTGGGCGGCACGCTCGAAATCGCCATCGCCAATCCCGCCGCCATGGACTTCCACGGCGAGCTGGCCGTGGGCGGGCACGGCCCGCAGCCCATCACCGTCCCGGCCGGAAGCGAGGTGCGGGCCGGGTTCCCTCTCAGCGGCCTGGTTCAGACCATTCCCATCGTGCTGCGCGGCCCGCCGGGCGAGCCGCCGGTGATGACCTACGCCGTGCCGGCGCCGTCCGGTCCGTCCACTTCCGTTCCCTGACGATGCGAGGAGAGTCATGCTGGCCAAGTGTGGTGTGATCGAAGGATTCTACGGCCCACCGTGGACGTGGGCGGAGCGGCACGACATGCTCGATTTCATGGCCGCGCAGGGGCTGGGCGCCTACCTCTACGCGCCGAAAAACGACCCCATCCACCGCAACCGCTGGCGCGAGCCGTACACCGCCGTGGAGTGGCAGGCCTTCGGGCAGCTCGCCGCGCGGGCGCGGACGCACGGCACCGAGTTCATCTTCGGCCTGAGCGCCGTGGGCTTCGGCTACACCCGGCCCGGCGACCTGGAGGCGCTGCGCCACAAGATGGTGGGCGCGCGGGCGCAGGGCATCGAATCGTTCGCCCTGCTGCTCGACGACCTGCCGGACCGCTTCGACCATGGTGAGGACGCCGCCGCCTTCGGCACGCTGGACCACGCCCAGGCATGGCTTGCCAACACCCTCGCCGCCGACGCGCCGGGGAGCTTCTCTTTCGTGCCCACCGAGTACCACGGGTCCGGCGACAGCGCGTACCTGCGCGGCCTGGGGGAGCACCTCGACCCGGCCATCGGCGTGTTCTGGACGGGCCGCGACATCTGCTCGCCCACCCTGGACGCGGCCGACCTGCGGGCGGTGACGGCCGCGCTGCGCCGCGCGCCGCTGGTGTGGGACAACGTGCCGGTCAACGACCTGGACATGCGCTTCGATCCCCACCTGGGACCGCTGACGGGCCGCGCGCCGGACCTCGCGGCGCACGCGGCCGGGTACTTCGCCAATGCCGGCGAGCGCCCCGAGATGAGCAAGCTGACCCTGCACACGGTCGCCGCCTTCCTGCGGGAGCCCAGCGCGTACGATCCTGCCCGCGCCGCCCGCGAGGCCGCGCAGGCCCTGACCGCCACGCCGGCGGAGGCCGAGGCGCTGCTGCTGCTCGCGGATCTGGCGCGGCGCAGTCCGCTGCTCCCGGGCCACGCGCTGCACCACGCGCTGTGGCCGGCGATCGACGCGTTCTGGGCCGCGCGGGGCGGCCCTCCGGCCGGAGCTGGCCCGGAGCTTGACGGCCGCCCGGCTCCCCACGCCGTTTCGCCGGACGAGGCGCCTCTGCGCCGCGCCGCCGTGACGCTGGAGCTGGCCGCCGAGACGCTGGCCCACCTGACCAACACAGCCCTGCGCCGGGAACTGGCCCCGTGGGTGCACAAGCTCGCCGGCTGGGCGCGGGTGCTGACGTACGCGCTGGGAGCGATCGACCACCCGCACGACGCGCGGGCGCGCGAGTACGTGCTCGAGGAACTGCCGCGGGTGCGCGCGAACATGCACTGGGTGGCGGGCGATACCTTCGACCACTTCGCGCGCGGCTGCGTGTGGGCCGCCGAGGCGCAGGCCACTCCACCGGCCATGGAGCGCGCGTGACGCCTCCGCTCTCCGACCAGGCCCGCCCACGGGCGGAGGCCGTCGTGGTGGGCAACGGCAGCCCACTGGGCCTGCTCGGCTCCAGCACCGCGTACAAGCAGGTCTGGGCGCGCGACTCGATGGTGTGCACGCTGGGTCTGCTGCTGTGCGCCGACCCAATCGGCTCGCAGATCGCCCGGCAGTCGGTGCGCACGCTCGCGGCGTACCAGTCACGGCTGGGCAACATCCCGCACAACGTGGGCTTCAGCGGCGTGCCGGACCCTGCGCTGATCGCCCACGGCGGCGCGCTGCACGGCGCCGGGGCGGACGGCGAGGTGGAGGTCGTGGTCGACACGGCCCACGCCGGCTGCATCGACAACAGCCTGTGGTTCATCCTGGGCAATTACGCCATCTGGCGCGCCGACGGCGACGTGGCGCGCCTGCGCGGCGTGTGGCCGCACGTCCTGCGCGCGTACACGTGGCTGGAATACCAGGATTCCAACGGGTGCGGCCTGCTGGAAGTCCACGAGGCGATGGACTGGGCGGACCTGTTCGCCAACCGCTACAACTCGCTGTGGCCGAACGTGCTGTGGTACGCCGTCCACCGCGCCCTCGCGGACCTGCGCGCCGCCCTGGGCGAGGACGCCGCCCCCGACCTCGCCCGCGCCGAGGACATCCGCTTCAAGATCAACACCCTGCTGTGGGTCGGCGCAGAGGTCACGAAGGACCTGGACTGGGTGGCCGCGCACCGCAAGGAGTGGCTCTACCCCATCTCGCTGACCACCACCGTGCTGCAGGAACGGCCGTACTTCCTGCCGTACATGGCCTTTCGCGGGTATGCCGACCGCTTCGACACCTTCGGGAACCTGCTGGCGATCGTGTTCGGCGTGGCGTCGCCGGTGCAGACCGCGAAGATCCTGGACTACATCGAGTCGGCGGGCGTCAACCAGCCGTGGCCGGTGCGGGCCATCCACCCGCCGGTGCAGCCGGGCGACTCCGACTGGCGCGAGTACTACCGCCTGCGCAACCTGAACCTGCCCGACCAGTACCACAACGGCGGCGTGTGGCCGATGATCGGCGGCTTCTATGTCGCCGCCCTGGTCGCGGCCGGCCGCCACGACGAGGCGCGGCGGCAACTCGGGCGCCTGGCGGAACTCAACCACCTGTCGAGAACGCCGGGCAGGGACTGGGACTTCACCGAGTGGGCGCACGGCGTGAGCGGCCGCCCCAGCGGCTTCGCGGGCCAGAGCTGGTCGGCGGCGATGTACGTGTACGCCCACGAGGCCGTGGGCCGCGGTGATGTGCCGTTCTTCGGGGGCTGGGCGCAGGGCGGGGGGGCGACGTGAGCCCGGACGACCTGCCAGCCGCGCTCGCCCGGGTCGCCCGTGACGTGTACGCCCGGCACCTCAGCACGTCCAGCGGGGGCAACGTCAGCCACCGCCACCCGGGCGGCTTCCTGGTGAGCGGCACCGGGCGGGCGGGCGCGCGCCAGACGGCGGACGACTTCGCGCTGTGCGGCCCGGACGGCGCGCACGTGAGCGGCCCGGCGCCCAGCAAGGAGGCGGGCTTCCACGCGGCGCTGTACCGCCAGCGCCCCGATGTCCACGCCGCTGTGCACGTGCACGCCGACGCCTCACTGGCGCTGTCGTGTCTGGCCGAGCCGACGTCCGGCAATGTCCTGCCGATCCTCAGCTCCTACGCGGTGACCACGGTGGGGCGCGCGCCGCTGCTGCCGTACCATCCTCCCGGTTCGGCCGCACTTGCCGCGGCGGTACACGCGGCCTGCGTGGGCGCGAACGCGCTGCTGTTTCAGAACCACGGCGTGCTGGTGTACGCCGAGACCCTGGAGCAGGCGCTCGACCGCCTGGAGGAGCTGGAACAGCAGGCCCGCGTGTGGCTGCTCACCCGCGGGCAGGCCCGGGTGCTGTCGGAGGCGGAACTGGCCGCCGCCAACCATGCCGCGGGCCACCGCTTCCACGTCCCGGCCGGGGAAGCGCGGCCTCGCCTGCGCGCCGACCTGCACGGCTGGTCACCGTGAGTCCGGCCGCGGGGCCGCTGCCGCTCGGCGTCGTGGCCGACGACATCACCGGCGCGGGGGACATCGGCGGCCTGCTTGCGAAACACGGGTACGTGGTGCGGATCGTCTCGGCCGGGGCTGACTGGGAAGCGCTCTCGTCGCGCCTGCTGCGGGAGCGCACCGACGCCCTGATCATCGACACCGACTCCCGGCTGATCCCCCCGCAGGACGCTGCCGCGCGGGTGCGCCGGGCCACCCGGGCCCTGCTCGCAGCCGGCGCCCAGACGTTCTGGAAGAAGACGTGTTCGGTGTTCCGCGGCAACGTGGGCGCCGAGTTCGACGCCCTGCTGGACGAGCTCGGCGAGGAGAGCGCCGTCGCCGTGGCCGCCTTTCCCCGGAACGGCAGAACGACGGTTCACGGTAAGCACCATGTCCGCGGCGTGGCCCTGCCGCAGACCGAGTTCGCCCACGATCCTTTTCACCCGCGCACCGACGCCGATCTCGTGAGGGATCTGGGTCGCCAGACGTCACGGGGCGTGGTGGGCCTGTCTCTGGAAACGGTGCGCGCCGGGCCACACGCGCTGGCCACCGAACTCACGCGGCTGAGGGCAAAGGGGGCCGGGTACGTCCTGTCGGACGCTGAAACGCAGGGCGATCTGCGGGCGCTGGCGGTCGCCCTGAGCGGGGCCCGGGTCTTCCTGGGCTCGAGCGCCCTGGCCGAGGAGCTGCCGCCCCTGTGGCCGCCGGTGGCACCTCCCGGGCCGCCTGAGGGGATGAGGGTCGACCATCCTCGCCGGGTGGTGCTGGTTGCGGGCTCGGTCATGCCCCAGACACGCGCCCAGATCGCTGCCTTCCGGGCGGGCGGCGGCGCCGAATTCGTGCTTGATCCGGAGCACGCACTGACGGCGCCAGGCACGGCGGTGACCACGCTGGCGGGGCAGGCGGGCGCCGTTCTCGCATCCGACCAGCCGGTGCTCATCCGCACGCCCCAGGAACCCGGCGACGTGGTGGCGGCCCGGGCCCGCGGCCTCGACCTGGGGCTGGAGGCCTCGGAGGTCAGCCGCCGGCTGTCTGCTGTGCTGGCAGGGGCCGCTGCCGAGGCGGCGCGGCAGGGCGGCGCGGGCCGCCTGATTGCTCTGGGCGGCGATACCAGTGCGGCGCTCACCCGCGCCCTGGGCGTCACACACACCCTCGTGCTCCGTGAACTCGAACCCGGCCTGCCCCTCACCTACGCTCCGGAGCAGCGGGTCCTGCTGGTACTGAAGTCCGGTTCCTTCGGCAGCCCGGACTTCTTGGCAGTTGCCCTGGACGCGCTTGAGCAGCCGGTCACGGGGTACGCCGAGCACTGAACGCGCCGGCATGGTGCAGACCGGTGATGGTGGTGACAACAAGGGGGTTGTAGGAATGCACGCGGCCCGGCATTCGCGCCGCCTGCGGTCCCTGCATTTGACTGCATGTCACACCCCGCTAGGAACGGCGCCACAGCTACTTGGACAGCGCTGTTGAACTCAGACGCGCCGGTGGGGCTCCTCCCATTCGATCCTCGCGTCCAGTGCGTGGCTGGGCCAGTACAGATGGATGCGGTACCTCCGCCTGGGAAACGCTGTCCTGGCACGACGCTCATCGTCGTTTCTTATTGATCATCGATGTTTGCCCCTCTGTTGAAATCAAAACAGGCAACGGTCGGCGCACGTCAGCCGCTTTGGCAGACGCTGGATCATCCCTCAGAGAACGTGCGTCGTGAATCGACCGTAAGCGTCTCCCGGGCCTCCATGACCCCCTGTGTTGGGATCGGTGCGGGGCGGCAGATTGCGCGGCACGGCACGTGGCGGACACTCCAGCGCTGCGGCCTGCCCACACGGTTCTGTTTGAACGGTCTTCTGTAGCTCAGCGTCCGCGACGTGCGCCGGCTCCCTTGTAAAGCGCCGCTGGCCGGCCGGAATGTGTGTGCCATGGCGTCAATTGATCGCCCCATCGCTGTGACCGGTGCGGGAGAGCAGGCCGCCGTCATCGCAATCGAAGCAACCCGGATGCATGAGTTGACTGACACTGCATACCGCGCTATGTTGAAGAAATCAAAGGCGGCCTCCCGGTCGCCTTTCTCTGTTGCAGGCCAGCGCGCCCGTTGCATTCGCGCTTCCACTCACCGCATAGGAGTGGGGCGGGTGTGGCACGGTATTCGCGATGGGACGATGAAGGAGCATCGGTAACGCTGATGGCCGTGAGCCACGGCCCGTCAGGCGCGGGCACGGAGCAGGGCCGCATGGATCACGGTGAGGAGATCCACGGCGTACTGATCGAGCGTCCCGCTGATTTTCGCCGCCGCCGCCTCACGGGTCGCCGTCTTGATGTCCGGTTGTCCGGCGATCAGGCCGGCGCGCAGCAGGGCGTACTCGTTCACGCTCAAGCGCTCTCTCAGCAGGAACTGCAACGTTTTCATGGCCGCCTCGACCTGGACTTCCAGCGGACCGTCGTCGCTGGCCGCCTCGTCCAGGCTCGGCATGTACGCCGGCCCGGCGCGGCGCTCCCGCGGCGCAATGATCCCCTCCGGCTCGTCGGGGTACTTGCCTTCGGTGTCCTTGATCACGTCGACCAGCAGTGCCGAACGGCTTCTGGCCCGGTACCCGCGCGCCATTAGCTGGTTGAACTTCGCCAGCCGCGCCTCCACGTGGGCTTCACCGTATTCGGTGATCAGTTTTCGGGCGACGGCCGCGCTGACCTGCACGGCGGTGAGCGCCGCGACCAGCGCCGAGTCGGGCAGCCGTGGCTGGCCGGCCGCAAAGGTGTATGTGAGCAGCTGCTGGACGCCGCGGCCGGTATACACCGCGCTGCTCAGGTACTGACGATCGATCAGCTCATCGTGGGCGCTCTTGAGCTGGATCCGGACGCGGGTCGGTTTGCGCTCCAGGATCTTGCAGGCCTCCGCCCACTCGGTGACGCTCACCGTGAACTCCATCAGGGGCTCGTCCGGGCTGAGCGGGTTGTACCGCCGCGCGTCGATCAGGCGGTACAGCGCGCGCGTCAGGGGACGCTCCAGGCTGGTCAGGAATTCCAGGTCGAGCGGTTTGGTGTACTGCGCGCGGATGGACGCGACGATCGGATCGGCAAGCCGGATCGTGATGGCGCTGCTGCTCGACAGCTCCGTCTGATCGCTGTCACTGGTGTACTCGAAGTCCGCCAGGTAGTTGAACGTCGCCGTCGTCCAGCGGCCGCGGCCGTGGTCACGCCACGCCTCCGAGGCCTTGTAGGTGGTGCTGCGGAGGCGCAGCAGCGTCTGGTTGAGGATCTGGTAGTAGCGGCCCGAGGTATCGAGGCCCGCCCGCGTGAGGATCTGGTAGGGCGTCGTGTGGATGCGTCCGTCGCCGAGCGCCCCGGCCTCCACGTAGAGATCCATCAGGGCCGTGGCGATGTCGCCGTCCAGACCATGCGGCACGCCGCCGACATCCGGCGAGCCGATGCAGGTCAGCTTGGCAGGCCGGCCGTCCACCTGGAAGTTCACGGTCCAGGTCGTGAAGTCCGCCGGGATGCGCTCCTGGATACTGATCAGGCCCAGACGCGCGACATTGGCTTCCTCCATGCGGGTCAACTGCCCCGCGGGCTTGGGAGCCTGCTTCTCCTGAGTCTTTCTCCGCGCCACCCCGGCCTCCTGTGTCTGAGACCAGATGATAGAGCACATCCATGCTGCTTCGGCACACATGCACGGACCGACAGATCTGCCGTGCAGGCACTCGGATTCGTCCAGCACGCCAAACACTCAGTGCCCCACACCTGCAGGCATATCGGACATCTCTGACCTTTTGAGGAGGGTGATGCTGGAGCGGTGGCACTCGGGTATCGGACATCTCTGACCTTTCGGACGCCAGTTGCCCTCCTCTCCCCTCCCCTGACACAGTCCAGGCGATGTGGCAACCGGGCTGTCCGCGATGCGTGCTGGAGGGCGTTCCACCCGCGTTGAACGTTCTGCCTGCTCCTCGCCGGCACGGTATCGGACATCTCTGACCTTTTGAGGTCAGCTGGTCCTGGACCGGAGGGACGCAGGTATCGGACATCTCTGACCTTCACCCGTAGCTCGTGCCTGTGGGCATCGGCCAGGTCGGCAGATTTGCTGGTCGACCCTGATGCATCGGTGACCATTCCTGGGGTGGCGACGACTATCGGACATCTCCGACCTTTTAGGGCTCCAGCTATCGGACATCTCCGACCTTTTGGCACTGCGGTATCGGACATCTCTGACCTTTCCGGTGGTCAGGCTACCGGACATCTCTGACCTTTTCGGGCCTCAGGTATCGGACATCTCTGACCCTTTGCCGCCTGCCGTGTCGGACACCTCTGACCTTTCGGTGCTCAATGGGTCGGACATCTCTGACCTTTCATCGCTGAAAGTATCGGTCATCTCTGACCTTTACACCAGAATAGTGCGTCCAGCACGCGCCGAGCGCCGCGCCTTGATGATGATTCATCAGTGTATTTAAAATCTTTTACATCTCTAAAAGAATCAAACATCATCGCCATGCTCACCGAGGTTCGCGGTGTCTGAGTGAATACCGGCTTCGACCGGCGGCGTTCGCAACTCACCACCGTGAGATGCGGCGTGCTCCTGCCGTGGACACTCACCACTGCAGCCGACGTCTCCCATGGTCACTACACTCTTTTCCAGTATCCCAGTTCGGTGTGACCGCTCAATCAAGGTCGTCACGACTCCCGGCCTTCGGCATGCAAGCTCTCAGGATATCCCAAGGGCCATCCCAGCCACTGGGTTGGTCGTGACGGGGTCATCGCGCGTCACCACCGCCACTGGGCCGCACGAGACTTGACAGGGGGCCAGGACGACCTCTGACGCGGTGCTCATCCTGTCTCCCCCACCTGGGTTGACTCCTCTAGCGCGATTGGCTTCACGGCACCAAGGTGAAACCATGCCCTGCTGTGAGGTTTGCACGTGGCCACGGGTCCTGTACCCGACGGCGTGCTGCGTCCGGGCTCTTGGATGCACAACGACCGGTCAATGCCCCCAAGGGCCTGATCAGCATCGCTGGTAAGTCCGGTTGTTCCAGAGGCGTTCGGGATTCAGGGGCTGAGGCTCCTTGCAGGTGCCGCTGCTTGATCGGTGCTGAGGGCTCTGGATTCTAGTCAACACCATCCGCCGCTGTAGGCCACCGTCACGCCCCTTTGCGCGGGCCCGGACTGCCCCGAGCGCCGAGTGACCAGGGTACCGGGCCGCATCGTTCAACCTCGCGCTTTCAAGTTTCGGTTGCGTCCCCGCGTATTGCCTGAGGCCACGGTGCCCCGGGTATGGCACGGTTGCGCCAGCAGACAACCGGTGGAGCCGCTCAACGGCCGCCGGGTCACGGCCGCCGATCACGAACTCCTGCCTGGGCAGGCTCTGCCGTGCCGTGATGAGACTTTTCCCTATCGCGACCTGCCGGTGCTCGCCTGCTTCGCCATAGCGGAGGGTCAGCTCCAGCGTCTCCAAATAGACGTCGTCTCAGATCAGGGCCAAGGCCTGACCGCTGGCCATCATGCCACCGCGACGCGGCGACGGCCCGGGCCGTCATGGTCGGCCACCGGACGAGTACAGCATCCGAGTCACCGTGCATGCCGATACCCTGTCGAGTGATGGTGCAGTGGTACGCGCGCCTCCTCACGCTGACGCGATTCTCCTGTTAGCCCACATGGTGGCAGCAACCGGAGCGAGCCTGCGTCCTCATGGGCATCTGGTTGGCCCAAGACGCAGCGAGTCGTTAGGGCGAGCAGACCTGCCCACAGTGTTCTTGTCTGGCACGCCCGCATGACACTTCTGCGTGACCAGGCCCGCAGTCCTGTTCCCGCTCTTCATAGTGACCAATGGGAGCAACAGGCCTCTATGGTCTGGCGCAGCGTCATAGGGCCCGTAGAACGAAGTTCGGGGTGTCAGCGGGCTGGAGACGCCGTTGTTGCCCCTCACGCCGACAACGTGACACAACCGAGCCACGCAGGGTTTTTGGTCCAGTGGGCCTGTCACTGCCTGGTCCGGAGCGGGTGCTGGGCCTCCAAACCTGTGTGGCGGTGGCACCAGCACGCTGTAGGCCACGTGTTGGGTGCGATATGGCGTACCCGAAACGCCACCAAAGTTCATGAAATCCTGAATTCGTACTAAAGTGAAATCCTGATTACCCGGAATCAGGAATGACGGACAGCATATGCTCCACCTCATGTATTTCGTGAAAACCGGATTTCGGTTTTTCGTGATTTAGCAAAAGGCAAGTGGTGGACCGTGTGGGGCACGTCAACAGTTGGGCGGCCAATATGGCAGACACAGACAATAAGGGCCGGCTCCGAACCATAGCTTCCGTTGAAACTTTCGCGGTGCTCCAGAAGCAGTCGGGATGCAGCCGCAGCTCGATACCTCTTCACTGCGGGAATCCCCTCATCGTCAGACGGTATCGACATTGAACAGGTACTGTTCCTGAAAAACTGAAATACAGAAAAGATGTTTTCGGGTAGTGGCCGAACAGGATGTGAGACGGCGCAGATTCGAACCGCTGCACACTCTGGCAAATACAGATGAAAATGGGTCGGCTGAGTCAGCGCTCGACATCACCTACCATACGGGACCGACAAAAATACCTGAATTCACGAAAAAAGGAATTCAGGTTATCGGTTCGCACTTCTGTTTTTCATGAATTCGGGTATGCGTCTGTGTCGTTGCCTCATGGCTCCGGCAGGCGAAGACCGCTGCGTGCAAAATGACAGCCTGTCGTCAGCTTCGGAACACGCCTGTGCTCGCTCTGAATCCAAGAAAAACTGAAATCATGAAAAGTTGAATTCATGATGGATTGGCCGTGACAGACCGTCCGCCACCCATCCAGCGACGAGGAGATAGGCTCGCACCCCCTGTAAGGACAGCCGACCTGTAACCAGCATACAAACTCACTGACGTCTGAAAACCTGAAAACGGGTTTACCAGAAAGGCGGATTTCAGTAATCTTCAGATATGTACAGGATCGCGATTGCAAACGACAAGGGCGGTGTTGGGAAGACGACCACAGCCGTGATGCTGGCCACCCTCCTGGCAGACCGGGCGCCAACGCTACTGGTCGACGCCGACGAAAAGACTGCGAGCGCCACCGAATGGGCCAGTGCTGGTCCAGGGCTGGCGTGCACCGTTATCTCGATCGACGCGCTCGACGCAACAGACCTTGATCCCTACGAGTATCTGGTGTTTGACACCAAAGCCGGCGAGGACGCGAGTGATCTGCTGGCCCTGGCCCAGGCCGTCGATCTGCTGATCGTCCCCACCAAGCCCGACGCCCTGAGTCTGCGTGCGCTGCCCAAGACGCTCGCCCCACTCATCGAACGGGGCATCGGGAACTACCGCGTGCTGATCACCGACGTTCCCCCGGCACCGAGCACCGATGGTCACGAAGCTCGGCTGGCCCTGATGGAACTGGACATCCCGGTGTTCAGCCGCGATATCCGGCGGGCCAGCGCGTTCAACAAGGCGGCCCTGAACGGCACACGGGTGCGGGACGTCAGGGGAGATCAAAGGGCCAAGCTGGCCCATATGGACTACGAACTGATCATGCGGGAGGTGCTGGCGTGAGCAAATTCGGTGGAGCGTTAAAGAAGCTCGAAAGTCTACAGCCACGGGTCGAAGAACCTTTGGAAGAAAACCTGAAAACCGGAAAACCAGAAATCGTCCCTGTAGCTGCTGAGCCCGAGGCCGCTGCCGGGCCAGAGCGCGAGAAGTACAGCACGTTCCTCGACCGGGAGCTGATCACCGCGCTGAAGCTGCACGCCGTGCGCCACCGCATGAAGCACCACCAGGTCGTGGAGGCCGCCCTGAAACAGTACCTGGCTCAGGAAGGGGAGACCTGACTTACCAGCACTGCGGCCAACTGGTGGAACCCGCACAGTAGTGACAGGGTCGGGGTGCGTCTGGGCCAATGACAGGTCCATTTATCTGGAAACGAGTTCCTGCCTGCGCCTGAGCGCCGCGGCGGGGCCCCGCCGTTGATCGCACCGCATGTTTCCGCATCAGCTCCCAGACGATGGTTCTGACCTTCCGGGCCACTGCAGTTGGCATCGACACTGCACTCTCCCGCATCGTGCAGCTCGTCCAGAACGCCGACGTCAACAAGGCTCCGGCCCTTCACCTGGCGGACACGGCCGGCAAGGACCTCGTGTCCGTGGCACCGGGCTCGAACCTGATGGCGTTCCAGGTCTGGATGCTGTTCGGGCAGACTATGGTCTTCGCGCTGACCACAGCTGTGTCCATCGTCGTGATCGCGTGCCCGGACGCGCTCGCACTCGCTAGGCCGACCGCAATCATGGTAGGCGTCGGCAAGGCGGCGCGGGAGAGCGCGCTCCTCACGACCGCCACCGCGTTTGAGGGGTGGCCGTCGCGCGTTCTGGAGAAGACGGCGCCGACGCTGACCGACTGCTCCACATCCGTGACCACATCTTCCCCGACGTACCGCTCGATTTTCATTGAGGAGTCATCGGGCCAAGGTCGTGCGAGGGTCAGGTGGTCTGGTCAGGTGGCCGTCCGTGGCTGTGGCACGTCCGCAGAATTCAGGGGTCAGCCCTTGACAGCGCCAGCAGTAATCCCGGAGTAGAAATAGCGCTGCAGGGCCAGGAACACGATCAGCATGGGAATCACGCTGACGACCGCGCCGGCCATCATCAGATCGTAGGGAGTGCGGCCAGCGCTGCCCTGCAAGGACGCGATCAGCACCGGGAGGGTCTGCGCGTCAGGATTGCGCAGGACGATGTTCGGCCACAGGTAGTTGTTCCATGCAGCCATGAAGAAGATGATGCCCAGACTCGCCAGTGCCGGTGTGCTGATCGGAACGACCACGCGGACAAAGATGGTGGGTTCAGACGCCCCGTCGATGCGCGCCGCGTCCAGCAGTTCATCGGGCACGGTGCTCAGGTACTGGCGCATGAAGAACACGCCGAAGGCGTTCGCGAGGCCGGGGACGATCAGTGGCCAGGGCGTGTCAATCCAGTGGAAGGTGTTGCGCATCAGGATGAAGGTGGGGATCAGACCGACCACGAAGGGAATGGTCATGCTCACGAGCATCACGCCGAACAGCGCGTTCCGGCCGGGGAAATCGAACTTCGCGAAACCGTACCCGCCGAGGGCGCAGAACAGCAGGGATCCGGCGGTCGACAGCACGGCGATCAGCACGCTGTTGCCCAGGGCGCGCAGGGCAGGCGTCTGGGCAAACAGCGCCCGGTAATTGTCGAGGCTGGCGTGCTGGGGCCAGAATCCCTGGCCGAAAATCTCCGCAAGGGGCTTGAGAGACGACAGGACCATCCACACGAAGGGCAGCGCGGCGAAGGCGCTGACGACGATCAGAACGGCGTAGAGCAGCGCAGGCGGACGGGTGTGGCGCGCGGTCGTCATCGCTTCTCCTCGCGGGTCAGGCGCAGCTGCACCGCGGTCGCCACCACCACGACCGCGAAGTAGACGTAGCTCAGGGCCGCGCCGTAGCCGTAGCGGACGTTCCCGAATGCGCGTGCGTAGATCTCCATGGTGGGTGTCGTCGTCGAGTGGATGGGGCCGCCCGCGGTCAGAACCTGCGGTTCGGTGTACAGCGCGAAGGTGCCGATCACCGACAGGGTCGTCACGAAGATCAGGGCCGGGCGCATCAGGGGCACCGTGACCTTCCAGAAGAGTTGTGTGCGGGTCGCGCCGTCGATCACGGCCGCCTCGTTCACCTCGGACGGGATGGTCTGCAGGGCCGATAGGAAGATGACCATCTGGTAGCCGGTCCAGGCCCACACCAGCAGCAGCCCCACGGCGACGCGCGCCCACCACTCGTTGTCGAGCCACGGCACGGCCGGGAGTCCCAGACTGCCGAGCGCGCGGTTCACGAGGCCGCTGTCCTTTTCGAGCAGCAGGCGGAAAGTGATGCCGGCGGCGACCATCGACGTCAGGTGGGGCAGGAAGATCAGGGCCCGCCACAGGCCCTGGAAGCGCAGACGGTTCTCGTTGAGGATCACGGCCAGAATCAGGCCGCCGAGCGTCATGACCGGGTAGTGCAGCACGAAGATCAGCGCGGAGTTGAGCAGCGACGACCAGAAGTACCGGTCGCCCGACAACTCGGCGTAGTTGCGCAGCCCCACCCACTGCTGCTGCCCCGGAGCACCGTTCCAGTCCTGGAAGCTGAGGATCAGCGAGAACACCACCGGGTAGACGCCGAACACCAGGAACAACACGAAGAACGGAGCGATACACAGCAGCGGCCACACGTGTTTCCGCCACGGTGCAGGCCGCGGGAGACGCTGGGCTGAAGGTCCGGCCAGATCGAGCGGGCGGGTCATGAACGCGTTCCTCCGGGCTCGAGGCCGATCAGGGCCGGCGGGTGCGGCTGCGAATAACGTCAGCCGCGTTCTTCAGGGTGGTCGCGACGTCCTGCTTGCCGAGCGCCATCTTCTGCACTTCGATGGTGGTGATGGCGTTCATGTCCGCGTAATCGCTGGTGTACACCGTCGCGTTGGGAATGGTCTTGGCGAGGGCCGTGTAGACCTGTCCCACCTTCTGGCCGCCGAAGTAGGCGTCGGCCTGGCTGAAGACCGGATCCCGGTACAGGGTGGTGAGCGCCGGGAAGAAGTCCGTCTTCTGGTACAGGCCCAGTGCCGCGTCCCGCTGGGCGAGATGGAACTGGATGTAGGCCCACGCGGCGTCCTTGTTTCTGCTGCCGCCCCACACGGCCAGCTGTGAGCCGCCGTCGTTGCTGGTCCGGCTGGCCGTGCCCGCGAAGGTGGGCAGGGGCAGCACGCCCCACTGGCCGGTGGACTTGGGCGCGATCCAGCTCTTGAGGAAACCGCCCATCCACGTGGCCATGGGGAGCGTGGCGACCTTGCCATCGGCGATGGCCTTGTACCACGGGTCGGTCCAGGATTCCAGATCGGTGGCCGCGCCGCTCTTGTACAGGGTGTTCAGGAGCGTCATGGCGTTCGTGGCCCGGGGATCCTTGTCGAGACTCACGGCGCCGCTGGCGTCGACGTACCCGGAGCCCTGCTGCCACAGCAGCGTCTCGAAGAGCCGGGCGTCGTTCTTCGCGCGGGAGAGCGGCAGCATATCCACGCCGGTCTTGGCCTTAATGACAGCAGCCGCCTTCACGTAGTCGTCCCACGTGCGCAGCGTGGCGGGGTTCACCCCGGCCGCCTTGAACACGTCGCGGCGGTAGTACAGCACGACCGGGCCGATGTCCCAGGGCATGGCGTAGGTGCGTCCGCCGAGGCTGGCAGCCTGCAGTTTCGCGCGGTTGAGGTTCACCGCGTATGGCCTGACCTGGGTGCTCGGGTCAGCCAGCGCGCCGAGCTTCACGAACTGCGGCAGGTAGGAATCCTCGATCAGCGCGACGTCCGGACCACCTGAACCGGCAGAGAAGGCCAGTTTGTAGGCGTTGTAGATGGCGCCGCCGCTGGGATCCTTCTGAACGTATTCGACCTTGATGTTCGGGTAGGCCTTGGTGAACGCAGCGTCCGCAGCCTTCAGGCCCGCGATCGGATCTTTCCACGCCCACACGGAAATGGTGGCTTTCAGGGCCGGGTTGGGTGTCGTGGCCTGTGCGGCGGCGTTGCCAAGGGCGGCCAGGGCCAGGGTAAGCAGCAGGGTCGGGCGGGGCGAGATCGACATGAAGTCTCCTTGGGGTGGGCTGGCGACGGGCAGCGTGAACAGAGGCGGACGTGAACGAGACCCGGACGCAGATCCGGATGACGGGGGAGTGTTCTCGGCTTTGAAAGTTTTTCAAAGCGATGCTACGTCTGCCTTCTGCGCTTGTCAAACCTCCATCCGGGGCCATCAGGTGAACTGCCGTCGAACGGTGGCGCGAAGCACCCACGACAGGCGCTTGCCGCGACACGATACTGGCCTCCGCCGGGACGCGGGGCCACGCCTGAACGACGCCACGCCGGTTTCCGACCCCATCCGGTTATCTTGAGATGCGGCTTGCCGTGAGCAGCGCAGGACAGCCGGAGGTCGAACGTTGTGCCCGTGCACTCCCTTCCCGACTGTGACCGGGTGTGCTACGGTTCGTGAAAGATTTTCAGAAAGATCCAGTGAGGCCCATGACCCAGACTGCCCGTGAAACGTCCATCACAGACATCGCCCGCGAGGCGCAGGTCTCGCCCGCCACTGTGTCACGCGTCCTGAACGGCACCGCCCGCGTCACTCCCGAGAAGGCCGCCCGCGTCATGGAGGCGGTCAACCGGCTGAATTTCCGCCTCAACTCCAGCACCTTCGCGCGACACCTGCTGGCGGGAAAACTGCGGGCCGTTGGCGTGATCATTCCTGTGCTCCACGATGAGTTCTTCGGTACGATGATCACCGGGATCGAGGAACGGCTGCGTGCCCATGGGGTACACATGCTGTGTGCCCTGGGGCAGGAAAACGGCCCGGACGAACTGACCGCCCTCGAGACCCTGCTCAAGGGGCGCCCTGACGGTGTGATCGCCTTCGCGGACTGGCTCGCGGACGCCGCCCTGATCGATCTGGACGCCAGTGGCATCCCCGTGGTCGTGCTCAACCGCTCGATTCCCGAACTGGCGCCGCACTGCCTGCGGCTCGACAACGCCCTCGGCGGCGACCTCGCCACGCGGCATCTGCTCGAACTCGGCCACACCCGCGTCGCCCATATCACGGGATCGTTTGACCGGCTGGACGTCCGCGAACGCTATGCCGGCTACCACGCCGCCCTGCGCGCCGGTGGCGGCACCATCGACGACCGCTTGGAGGTGACCGGCGTGTGGGCCGAGGAAATCGAGGGCGGCCGCGCCGCCGTGAAACGCCTGCACCGCCGCACCGACTTCACGGCCGTGTTCGCCGCCAACGACTGGCTGGCCCTGGGCGCCGTGCAGGGCCTGCGTGACCTGGGGCTGCGCGTGCCGGAGGACGTGTCCGTCGTGGGATTCGACAACCGCCGGGTCACCGAGCTCAGCGCGCCCGCCATGACGGTCATCGATTTCCCGCGCCTCCAGATGGGCCAGCTGGCAGCAGACCATCTGCTCGCCATCCTGGCCGGCGAGCCCGTCCTCCCGCTGCCGCTGCTCACCCCACGCCTGATGATCCGCGGCTCCACCGGACCGCCCCCGATGTAAGGCCAGTCCGTCCACCGTCTCATCTGCATCGTCCGGCCGTCGCCGGATGTCCATGTCCCGTTCCCACATTCCCCGGAGGAATCCCTATGCACTACGGCGTCGCCTGGTATCCCGAACACTGGCCGCAAGACCGCTGGCCTGAAGACCTGCGCCTGATGAAAGCGGCTGGCATGAACACCGTCCGGATCTGCGATTTCGCGTGGAGCGCCATCGAGCCGCAGGATGGCGTCTTCGAGTTCGGTGTCTTCGATGCCGCGGTGGCCCTGGCCGGCGAGATGGGCTTCCAGGTGATCATCGCCACCCCGAGCGCCAGTCCGCCCGCGTGGCTCACCTCCGCGCACCCGGAGACCCTCGCCGTCACCCAGGACGGAGTGCCTTACCCCCACGGCGGGCGCTGCCATTACAACGTATCGAGCGCCACCTACCGCCGGTACGCGGAGCGGATGGCCCGGCAACTTGGCGGACGCTTCGGCCAGAAGCCGCACGTCATGGCGTGGCAGATCGACAACGAATACAACCGCGTGTCCTACGACCCGGAGACGCGCGCCGCCTTCCAGGCGTTTCTGCGCGCAAAATATGGCACGCTGGACGACCTGAACCGCCGCTGGTGGACGGCCTACTGGAGCCAGACGTACACGGACTGGCAGCAGATCCCGCTCCCAGTCTTCCCGTCCACCGAGCATCCGTGGATGGCGCACAACCCGGGCCTGCGGCTGGAGTTCCAGCGCTTCATCACGGCGCAGTATGCGTCGTTCCAGCGCCTGCAGATCGACGCGATCCGCCCCTTCGCCCGGTCCGAGCAGCAGTTCACGCACAACTTTATGGGCTTTTTCGACGTGTACGACCACTATTCTCTGAGTGAGGACCTGGACGTCGCGGGCTTCGACAACTACATCGGAGATGGTCACGTGGACTACGCGCGCAACGGCGCGCCGCACGACCTGACCCGCGGCTTCAAGCGCCGCAACCACTGGGTGCTGGAAACGCAGGCAGGCGCGACCAACCACATGACCACCAACAACGCCCTGAATAGGGGAGAGATCCGCACGCTGGTCTATCACCAGATCGGGCATGGCGCCGACCTGGTCGCGTACTGGCAGTGGCGCAGCGCGCTGGGCGGGCAGGAGCAGTACTGGGGCACCGTGCTGCACCCGGACGGAACCCCGCGCCCACACTACGCCGAGATCGCGCAGATCGGCCAGGAACTCGGTCAGCTTGCCCCGCTGCTGGCGGGCACCGCTCCCGTGAGCGAGGTCGCCCTGCTCCACCAGTACGAGGATCGCTGGGCCCTGAATTTTCAGCGGCAGCACGAGGCGTTCGACCCGGTCGAGCACTTCCTGAGTTTCTACCGGCCGCTCAGGACGGCCGGCATCGGGACGGACATTGTCCACCCGCTGGCTCCATTGGAGGGCTACGCGCTGGTCGTCGCGCCGCACCTGCATGTCCTGAGCCCAGAGGTGGCCGCCCACCTGGAGGCGTACGTGCGAGCCGGCGGACACCTGCTGGTCGGCCCGCGCAGCGGCGTGAAGGACGTCGACAATGCGCTGCTGGCATCGAAAGGGCCGGGCCGGCTGGCCGCCCTCGCCGGCGTTCACGTCGAGCAGTACTACACGCTGCAGCAGCCCGTGGGTGTAGTCGGCACGGGTGACGCTGGAGCGGACGGCTCCGGCAGTGCGTCCGTGTGGGCCGAGTGGCTGCACGTCGATGAGAGCGACGTCGAGGTGCTCGCGCGGTACAGCCCGTGCAACGGCTGGCTGGACGGGCAGGCGGCCATCACGACCCGGCCCGTCGGTGCCGGGCGGGTGACGGTCGTCGGCGCCTGGCTGAACGACGCGCTGATGGACACCGTCATTGCGCAGAGCGTGGTGCGCAGCGGACTGTCGGTTCCGTTCAGGCCCCCGTCGGGGATTGAAGTCTGTGTCCGCAGCGGGCCGGCGGGCGCGGTGACGCTGGTGATCAACCACACGCCGGAGGCGCGCACCATTCATCTGGACGCGGGCCACGACGCACTGAGGGGTCAGGACGTGTGCGGTGATACGGTGCTCCGTCCATACGACGTTCTGGTGCTTACGGTGGGCACAGGAAGTGCCGTGAGCGCCTCGCCGGAGGACGCCGAGCCGGCCCCTCAACTCTCTCTGTAACGATCATGCTGACCAGGCGGCGTTGTGTGACGTGGCATGGACGTCACTCCAACCACAGCGCAGAGAGCAGCGAGAGCACTGCGGTGAGGTGAACATGGGCGCCCGCCGGCGAGATCGAGATACCCCTCAACGAACGTTGGGGCCCTGCGGGCCAGCAGCGGCATGAAGGCCTCGGCGACAACAAACGCTGTTTGGTAAGCCCAGCTGAGACTCGACAGGAGAAACCCGGCCAAGCCTGCCCGGCGGACTTGCTGGCCTCTGATTCCAGTGCGACTGAGCAAGAACAGCCCGCACATCGCTGTTCTCAGGGGCGTGATGATTTCTCCCTGCCTGTGTTCACGGAGGCGTGGACATCGGGTGGGTGGACGGGCTGAATGGCTGCGGTGAGGGCCGCTGAGCCTGTTCAGCGGATGAGGGCCCAGGCAGCGATCCTATTCCCGTTTTCCCGATTTCCTGTTTTCCCGCATTCATGCCGATACTGCTGCTGTGTGGTGCGCCGTTGCCTGATCGAGGAGCCCGGCGCGGCACTGGGTACGCGTCAGGCCGGTTGGTTCCTAAGAACCCCTTCCGTGGGGTTCAAGCGACCGCTATGTCATTGGCTTTCGGGAACAGCGGCAGAGCCGTGTCGCGTAGTCGACCGCCCAGAGCGTCTCTTCACGCAACGCGCCCTGGGGGTGCCGGCTCTCTAAACTCTGCCATGGACACAGCGGAGCTGGAGCGCTGGAAGGCTGATCTTCCCGTGGAGCGTGATGCTCTCGAGATGCTGCTCGAAGAATTACAGGCACAGTGGCTTACAGCGCAGGCGGCGTTGATCCCTGCGATTCAGCTGGGGAACGGGTACTTGATCCAGCAGGACCTAGCCACGCTGAACACCCAGATCCGGGTCGTCGAGGCGCACCTGACGCATTAGGCGTCTCAGGAGCACGTGTGCTCAACATGCCCGGTCAGGGACGCCTGATGTTCCAGGCCCGGCCGAACCAAAGTTTTCAGTCCTATACGCGCTCAGGACTCTGACCCATCGCGTCTTCGCCGTGACGGACCCACTGCTGTGGTTTTTCTCGGGTCACCGGCTCGGCGCCCAGGGCAGCTGATGCCTTCAGAAGTGCCCTCCCCACTGGCGGAAAGACGCTGGCGCTTTCCGGACGAACATCGCCTCGCGGTTTACGCGGCTGGTGGTGGTGAATCTACCCGCGAGGACCGGGCCACACTTTGAGAGGTGGGGGCGCTCAATGCATGATTCTGGCCCAGGCTCATGCGCCAGATCAGAGGCGGCCAGCCAGGTGCAGCGCACGGGGCCACACGTCAAACAGGCCGTCTTCCAGCCGGAACGACGGTCGGCTCTGAACGGTATCCCCATTTGGGGCCGTGGCCTGGAGCACGTACCGGACGGAACCCCGGCGCAGCACGGCCCGGGCCGTGAGCGTCAGCCCCAGCGCGCAGATCGCCTCAAGGTTTTCCCGGTGACCGGGACGCTCCAGCAGCAGCCGGATTTGATCTCTATTCCACTTCACCTCACTGTGGGGCACGCGATCAAGGTATCAGGGCGACCTCGGCCGGGACTCCCCAACACATGAGATTTCTCCTCATCTTCGTATGGGGCTGGGCACATTGAACGGAGCGCTGTCTGCCGACGATCAGCGGCAGCGTGGCATAGGCCGCGACGTCCCGCGCGACTCTGGGTCTACATCGGGGCCGGTGTCACAGACCTCGACGACAGCCGACTCACCTGGTCGATTGTCAGCGTGTGGCCGACGGGAAATCCAACGTCCAGGTGCGTGCAGGAGAGCTGACCTCGCCGATCCCGACTGGACGCGTGCGCGCCACACATCGCCCTGCGCTGCGCATTAGGCCGCTAAGCCCGGAGCGACACGGCGAATTTCGTGAGAATACGATAGGCAAAGAAGGACAATGGTAAGAGACTACGGTGAGAAAGTGCTGTTCTGGAGTCAACTTCTTTGTGAACGGTGCTCTGTTAAAATAAGGTGATGCCCGACCTTGGTGCGCCCGACGAATTCACGGACGAGCTTCCTCCGAGGCAATCCCGGCAGGAATTTCTCCTGAACCTCAGCGACAAGATCCGTGGCGAGCGAGATGGCCAGTCTGTCGCCCGGACCGCCGTGACGCTGCTCGCCGGACATCTGCGCCTCGACCGCGCTTACGTCGCTGTGGTGGATCAGGACCGGGACGCGGCCGAGATCGGGCCAGAGTACCGACGTCCCGGCCTCGTTCCTGTCGAGGGCACCCTCACGCTGTCGGCGTTTCCTGAGGCTTTCGCCCAGGTGGAGGGACACACGCTGGTGCTCGAAGACACGGACAGCGACGCGTCGCTGTCTGAGCTGGACCGGCACTCGTTCGGGGCGCTCGGGATGCGCTCGTTGATCGTGGCCTCAGCCCGGAAGGGCGCGCGCCGTCCGGTCTGGGCGCTGCTGGTGGCCATGCAGACGCCGCGGCGATGGACGTCTGAGGAGGTTGCCCTGGTGGAGGAGGTGGCCGAGCGCACCTGGGCTGCCGTCGAGCGGGCGCGGGCCGAGGATGCCCTGCACGAGAGTGAAGCGCGGTATCACGCGCTCTTCGCGTCTTCGCCCGTGCCGTTTATGGTACTCGCGCCGAATCCTCCAGATTTCACGATCACGGCCGTGAACGACGCGTATCTGGAAGCGGCCCGGACGACCCGCGACGCGCTCATCGGGCGCCGACTGTTCGATGTCTTCACCGATGACCCGGAGCGTTCGGGGCAGCTCGGACCCGAAGCGCTTGCTCAGTCCCTGGACCGTGTCCTGACGTCACGGCGCACGGACACGATGGGGCGGGTCCGGTATGACCTCGCGACGCACGGCGGTGGATTCGAACCGCACTGGTGGGAGGCGGTCAACGCGCCGCTGTTCACTGCGTCCGGCGCCGTCGCCGCCATCCTGCATCAGGTCACCGAGGTGACCGACGTGCACCGCGCCGAGGAGGTGCTGCGCCAGAGTCAGGACCGGCAGGCGTTCCTGCTGCGGTTGAGCGACGCGCTGCGGGCCGAAGCCAGTGTCGACGCGGTCGCGACCCGTGCTCTGGCACTGCTGACCGAACAGCTGCGCCTGGACCGCTGCTACGTCACCCACTACCACCTGGATGAGGACCGCGCCGACGTGACCCATCAGCTGGGCAATGAGCGCGTGTCCCCACTGCCGGACCATTTCCGGCTGTCCGACTTTCCGGCGGCCATGCGCGTGGTCTCGGATCGAACCATCGTTGTCGACGACGACTTCGAGCGGCAGGGGCTGTCGGACGAGGAGCGGCGCAACAGCCGGGCCCTCGGCATGCGCGCGTTTATGGCGGCGACACTTCGCAAGGGGGAGGGCCGGCCGCTGTGGTCCATGATGGCGATCTCGGCCAGCCCCCGGCACTGGACGCCGGGGGATGTCACGCTCCTCGAGGAGGTCGCCGAGCGGACGTGGGTGGCGATGGAGCGCGTCCGTACGGAGGCCGCCCTGCAGCGCTCGGAAGAGCAGTACCGCACCCTCTTCGACACCATGACTGAGGGCTTCGCCCTGTGCGGCGTGATTCGTGACGCCGCCGGGCACATGGTTGACCTCCGCTACCTGGCGCTCAACCGTGGGCTCGAGCAGCAGACCGGCCTGGACCGCAGGGCCGTGGAGGGCCGGCGGTTTTCCGAGGTCGTGCCCAGGACCGACCTGGACCGGTGGCTTCCGATCTACGCGGCCGTGGTCAACAGCGGCGAGCCCAAGACCTTCGAGGAGTACGTCGTGCTCCTCGACCGCTGGTTCGCTATCAGTGCGTACCCGCGGCCCAACGACGAACTCGCGCTCTTCTACCACGACATCACAGAGCGCAAACAGCGGGAGCTGAACCGCGACGTTCTGCTGGCACTCACGGATGAGCTCAGCCGGCTGTCCAGTGAGGACGAACTGCTCCACGCTGTGGGTGCCCGGCTGGCGGACCACCTGACGCTGACCTGCTATCACTCCGTGGACGTCGACGAGGACCGTGCGGAGGTCACGCTGAGCCACTTCTGGCATGCGCTGGACGTGCCGGACATCCGTGGCACGTATCCCATCGACGGCTTCATGCCGCCGGGCGGGCTGGCACGCCTGCGTGCTGGGGAGACGATCGTCATCAACGACGTGCACTCGGATCTGCCCGGCGACACTGCCGCAGATGTGGCGCTGAAGTCAGGAGCTGATGCCCAACAGATTCGCGCGTACGTGGCGGTGCCATCCAGCCAGGACGGCCGCTGGAACGCCTACTTTGCCGCTGCGGACAGTGCCCCGAGGCGCTGGACGGCCGCGGAGATCGAGCTGATCCAAGAGGCGGCGAACCGACTGTTCCCGCGCATCGAGCGCGCCCGCGCCGAGGCCGCCGTGCATGCCTCCCAGGCGCAGTTCCGGGCGGTGGCCAACCTCGTCCCGGACCTGTTGTGGGAAAGTCGGCCGGACGGATTTACCACTTGGTACAACGACCGCTGGCTGGAGTACACCGGGCAGACCTTTGAGGTGGCGACCGGCTGGGGGTGGACGGACGCCATCCACCCGGAGGACCGCGAAGGGTCCGCCCGGCGCTACCGGGAGGCCGTGCAATCGGGTCAACCCCTGCGACAGGAACACCGGATCCGCCGCCATGACGGTGAGTACCGCTGGTTCGTGGTTCAGGCCTTTCCTCTGCGGAATAACCATGGCGAGGTGATTCAGGTGTACGGCGCGGCGACCGACATCCACCACTTGCGGGAACACTCTGCCGTTCTGGAAGCGCGGGTGGAGGAGCGGACCCGCCGCCTGGCGGACCTGAACGCCGAACTGGGCAACCTGATCATCCGGACGGCCCACAACCTGGAGGAACCCGCGCGCAAACTCGGGCACCTGCTGGACCCCGGGCGTCCCGTCGATCCGCATGCCCTCGACGGTCTTCCGCCCTACGATCCGGCGGCGCTTGCCGCTGAGGTCACGCGGTTGCGCGCCGTGGCGCAGGATCTGCGGCACCTCTCTGGACTGGAAACCCATGACCTGCGAACAGACCTGCTGCCGCTGGGCGAGGTGTTCGCCGGCATTCAGGCACACGCGGCTGCCACCGCCCGGGGCGCGCAGGTGCACTGGCTCATCCAGTCCCTGCCGATCATCCGGGGAGACCGCGCGCTGTTGACGCAGGCCCTGGAAGTCCTGATGACCTTCACGCTGAGCGAGACGCGGGGCGCGCAGTACGTGACGGTCAGCAGCCAGGAGGTCGACGGTGAGGTGCAGGTCGCGGTGGAGGACAATGGCCTGGGGCTGAGCGGCGAGGAGGCGGCCACCCTGTTCGACCTCGCCGTGCGGACAGATCAGGCGGTGCCGTTGCTGGAGGGCAGCGGGCTGGTGCAGGTGCGGCGCATCCTGGCGCGGCATGGCGGGTGGGCGTGGGCCGAGGCGCAGCGCAGCAGCGGCAAGGTCGTGCTGGCCTTCCCGCGGGACCCGGCCGTGACAGAGTTTGAGGCCCTGTTCCGCAAGGACAAACCTGGCTGGTGATTCGGCTCAAGCCCCCCGCGGTGTTGTGAGCCACGCGAACCACAACGGTGCGCCCTGATGCTCTCTGCCCTCCGCCCATGCCCGCCCCCCGAAACGTGCACACAGCCGCCGCACCACCGCCAGCCCCGCCACCACTCCCATCCAGTGGACCCGGCTCAGCACCGTGCCATGGTCGACGAGAGTCACAGGCTGTCCTGGACGTGAGGTGGTACGGCGTCAACCGGGGGACGAATCTGGTTGGTGTTGTGTGCCGTCTTGATCTTGGGACGTTCGTTGTGGTGATCGCTCGACCACGAGTTCCTCGTAGGCGAGTTCAACGTCTTCGGTGTGCCATTCGGTCTGGGCGGCCTTCCTCACGTGCACCTCCTGTGTGACCACAACGTCCTTGCCAGGCAGGGCTCGCTCCTCGTACAGCACCAGCTCGCGGGTCTCGCCAGCCTGCAGGAGGGTGCCGTCCACCATCACAGCCGGCCCGCCCGGCTGGGCCGCGATCACGAGCACTTCACTCACCAGTTCGAGCTGCACGACCTCTGTACGCACACGGCGTTCGCGCCGCAGCGTGACCTGGGCGTACACGTCACGCTGCTTCTCGACCGTCAGGACTTCCTCGCGCAGCTCAAGGGTCTGCCGCTCTGGCGCCGTCACCAGATCAGGATCCGGTGACGGTGAAGACGATGGTTCGTCCGCCATCAGCGTTCAGCGCCGGTCGATCTTGCCGTCGAGGGGATCGACGGCATCCTTGACGGCGTCGACGCCCCGGTCCAGGGCCGTGCGCCTCTCGCCCGAGGTCGTCTGGCCGTCCATGACCACGTCGCCGGTCTTGGTGACGTCGAGCACTTCGCGGCCCACGGTATCGCTGAGCGTCTGCTGCTCGGTCACGGTGCGCTTGCCGATCTCCACTTCCTCGGTGACGAAGGCCTGCTTGTTCACCTGGGCCGTTTCTGCTTCCAGGTCCACACGCACCGTTTCGCTGGCGTCACCCAGGCGAACCGTGCCATCCACCGGACGCGGCTCGCTCACGGGCGTGCGCTCGATCACGAGCTCCTCGTGCTCCAGGCCCACGTTGACGTTCTCGGTGCGGGTCTCGACGCGCTTGCCGATCTCCACGCTGCCCGCCACCGCGCGCTGCTTGTTCACCTGCAGACGCTCTTCGAGCAGTTGCAGCCGTTGCGGCGTCTTGAAGTAGGTGTCGTTCGCGTCCTGATCGCGGTAGTCGTACTGGCCGCCGGGCATGCTCACCATGGGGACCGTCTCGGTGCTGCCCCGCAGCACCCGCTCGTCCGCCACCTGGGAGTCGTACGTGTACTCCTGCCCCTCGCGGTATTCGCTCATGGCCTTGACCTGATCCTTGGTCATGGAGTCGATGTACACGGCGTCGCCCTCGAAGCGGGCCAGCCCGACCGGGACGAGCACTTCTTTGGCCGTGAACCAGCTGCCGACGTCCAGGATCAGGTAGCGGAGCTTGCCGCCATCCTCCGTCAGGGCGCCGCGCACGGTGCCGACCTTGTCGTTGCCGGCATACGCGGGCAGGCCGGTCGGGTCGAACACGTCACCGCCGAGGTCGTAGTTGTGGTCGCGGACAAGCTGGGACAAAGGAATCAAGTTCGCCATCCGAGTGCTCCTTGTTCTGGTGGAGGGTTGAGCCCCCCGAACGGGTGAAGTCTGCGCTCGGCAATGAAAACGTTCCCATGACATCCGTGAAGACGACTCGGCAGGCCTTCAGAGATCAAGGGGTGCTTCAGGCTCATGAACAAATAGGTGAAGGTTACAATTCGGCCCGGACTGAGCGTTGTCGGCTTCACCAAGACTTATCCTCGGCTCACTCATAACGTGTCCAGGGCCAGCGGCCGTTCACCGTGTCAGACCACGATGGAAATGGAGTGCTCTCGAGCGCTCCACAGAAGCAGCACCAGAACGGCGCGGCGCCACAGTCCCGTTCGTGACCAGAAGCGGCGTCACGTGCGGTTCGGGGGCCTCGCTTCATAGGTGCACTTGTCCGGTCACTCACTGCGGCCGATCACGAGCATTGGCGTCGCCGCCGCAATCTCCTGCTCGCCGAGGGCGTCCGCGCCGTCCTGGATGCCGAAGCCCGTAACCGCTGTCTTCGCCACGGCGAACACAGGCGCCGACAGCTGCTCGCCGCTGGTCGTGGTGATCTGCGCGTCCTTGAGCAGCACCAAGTTGTACGGCACGAGCCCGGACTTGCGGACCAGGGCATCGGCTTCTGGATCGTTGCGGTTGACCAGCACGCCGGTGATCACCGCTCCATCGACCATCAGGACTGTTCGTCTCGCGGGATCCATGCTCCAGCGTACGCGCGGATCTGGACTCCGCCGAACGAATAAGGACCATGAACCTCACTGGTCACCAGACAGACGCCTGAGCACGCGTTCACTCCTAACCCATCCCACCCAGAACTCCGACGTCAGGGCGCAGGTGAGCGTCCGTCTGTTGTGTGCGTCAGAGACGTGCACCGAGCCTGTGGCGCACAAGCTCAGGGAGCTTCATGCCCATCTCCAGGGTCAAGGTGTCTCCGCGGGGCGTCTCTACCGCCCAGTGCGCCCGGTGTTGCCACGTCGACGTGTCGTGATGGCGCGCCCAGGCAACCCGGTGCATCCGCAGGAACGCCTCGACTAAGGCGGCGCCGGGAACGACGCACGGTTCTGCTTCGGTGGTCATACTCGCGGCGGACAGCTCTGTGCGATCAGACCATAGGCGGCACACCACATGAGGAGGAGGGCGACTGTGGTGGATGAACAGGCCGTGCGGCGGCTGCACCATTACTGTGGCTGCGGCGCAGATTGAGGACATCGCGGCACGTTCGCGCCTGAAGTGCAGACCGTCGTCCCTTACCCTGGCCAGTGCGCGGTACGAGCCTCGAGCCAGAAGCTGACGAAGGCATCGATCTGCTGCACGAAGTGTCCAAAGTCAATCTGCTTGGTCATGAACGAACTCGCGTGCAGAGAGTACGCCTGCTCGACGTCTCCGGCGTGGCTGGAACTGCTGAGGATGACGACAGGAATGACGCCCAACCGCGTGTCCGCCTTGAGTGCGGCGAGGACGTCGAAGCCGGACATACCGGGCATGTTCAGGTCAAGCAGGATCACGTCCGGCAGCGTGGTGTCCGGCTTGTGCAGAAATTCCAGGGCGCGGGCGCCGGTCGCACAGGTATCGACGATGACCTGCTCATCATGCGTGTCGAAGACTTCGCGGGCGAGTTCGCGGTCGGCTGCCCCGTCGTCCACGAGCAGAACACGGAGGGGGCGTCGGATCGTCATGTCAGGGAAAGCGGCCGGCACACGCCAGCATCCACGACATAGCTTCATCAGGTGTTAATCGCTGTCACATTTGCTGTAGAGGGACGTGAGGAGGCTGTGGTTGGACCAATGGTCGTCACCGTGCCACCGGCAGGTCTCCTGCGATTCTGGAGACCTGCCGGACCCCGCAGTACACCCGTTCCACGGGCTTCAGGGGGTTGTGTGGGCAAGCACACGCGCAACGCGTGAAGCAGGACGCTGAGGGGAACCAGCGGCGATACCGTTTCCAGGCACTCAAAGCTTGAGCCACGTGCGTCACGGCGGTCTCACTGTGCCCGGTCGTGAGGTCCTCAGAGAAGCTGGCATGGCAAAGCCTATGACGGTGTGGCGGCGAGTCGCCTGACGTCCAGTGCGCCAGGGACGACTGGCGCATCTCCCGGCATCCGTATCACAGCGGCGTGGGTCTATCAGCGTGTCCCCCGCGCGAGGCCTGGGTGTCCGGGTGCCGCGCCAGTTCAGGTCAACGTTCAGTCTCGGTGCCGAACGTCAGCATCCTGTGCACGGGTCGCCACCTACATTTGCCATGGGTTGGGGCTTTGTTCGGGCAACTCCCCCTCCGGGCCACAGCCGACTCCGCCCTCTCGGGCCACTCTGTCCCGCATATCAGGACATCAAAATGCGGGTGTCGAAGCTGTGCTGGTCACTGACGCGCCCACACTGCCGCCCCCAAGGCGATTGTGATGTCGAGTGGATTCTCCCACTGTGACGGCGTTCTGTAGAGCTGCATAGAGCGTGGGCTGCCGTGAGCGCGTGTGCAGGAGGCACGGGTCGGGAGCTGGCGCTGCGGTCGGGAGGTGCCTGAAGCCGCGCCGCAGTGCCAGGCGTGATCGACCTGACCCGGGATATCGTGTGGCTCGAGTCCACCTGACAACTGGCGTCCTGGCTTCAGGCACCTGGCACGAACCCGGCCCCGGGCATTCCGGGCCGCGTGTCCGATCACGACCTCAGTGATGTCCTCCTCGCCGCCCATCCTGCCGCCTCACGCCTTCCCAGGAGACCAGCCATGACCAGCCTCACCAGCTCAGTTCGCCGCGCTTTCCTCGCCGCTCTGTTCAGCGCGTCCGTCGCCCACGCCGAGGGCACCCTGAACGTCGGCGCGAACGTCGGCAACGTGCCGTGGGAGTTTCAGGATGCCAGCGGCGCCACGGTGGGCTTCGAGATCGAGCTCGTGAACCAGATCGCCAAGAACCTCGGGAAGTCCGTCAACGTGGTCAACACGCCCTTCAACGGGCTGTTCGCTGCCGTGCAGTCCGGCCGCATCGACCTGGCCATTTCGAGCATCACGATCACCAAGAAGCGTCTGGAGACCGTGGCGTTCGCGCAGCCCTACTACGACTCGGATCAGTCCCTGACCGTCAAGGCGGGCTCGCCGCTCAAGTCCATGGCCGACTTCAAGGGTAAGACCGTCGGCGTCGACACCGGCTCGACCGGCGCGATGTGGGCCACGACGCACCTGGCGGAGTACGGCTACACCATCCGCGAGTACGTCGGCCTGAACGCTGCGATGCTCGACCTCAAGAACGGCCGGATCGACGGCTACATCTCGGATATCCCTGCCCTGCAGTACTACGCCAAGACCACCGGCGGCGTCGCGGTCATCCAGCGGCTCAAGACGGGTGAGCAGTACAGCATCATGTTCGCGAAGAACAACGACCTGGCCAAACAGTTCAACGCCCAGATCGACATGATGAAGCGCAGCGGGTACCTCGCGGCGCTGCACAAGAAGTGGTTCGGCGCCGCGCCGGAAAAGACGACCTCGACCGTCACCGTGCTGCCGATGCCCAAGTGAACGCGACGACCCGCTGACGCCGTGAACGGGCGCTGCCCTGCCGGTGAAAGCGCCGCGGGGCGGCGCCCGCTGCCTGTCAACCGTGCCTCTGGGAGGCGCCCAGTCCATGGACCTGATCACCACCTTCTTCAATGTTCCTATTCTCCGTGACGCCCTGCCGGCCCTGCTCCACGGTCTGGGGCTGACCATCAGCCTGGGCCTCGTGAGCGCCGTCTTCGGGACGGCCCTCGGCATGGTGGTGGCCCTGCTGGGGCTGTACACGGCCCCGCCCGTGCGCGCCGCCGTGCGCGTGTACATCGACGTCCTGCGCTCCATGCCGCTGCTGGTGTTCATGGTGCTGATCTACTACGCCCTGCCGTTCGTGAAGGTGCTGCTGCCGGCCTTCACCTCGGCCGTCCTGGCCATCGGCCTGATTGCCTCCGCGTACGTGGCCGAGATCGTCCGGTCCGGCATCGAGGCCATCCCGCGCGGACAGTTCGAGGCGGCGCGCTCGCTCGGGCTGAGCCAGTGGCAGACCATGGCCACGGTGATCCTGCCGCAGGCCCTCAAGATCGTGGTTCCGCCGCTCACCGGCAACGCGGTGTCCATCATGAAGGACACCGCGACCGCCTCGGTCGTCGCGCTGCCGGAACTGCTTCAGCAGGCCACCTCCCGCCAGGCGCTCGCCGCCAACCCCACCCCGCTCATCGGCGCGGCGCTGATCTACGTGCTGATGCTCTTCCCCCTCGTCCGGCTGGTCAGCCGCTTCGAGCGCACGTCCCGCGTCAAGTCGCGGGTCTGACGTGCGTCCATCCCGCGCGTTCCAAGGATTCCCATGACCACCACTGACATCACCGCCCTGACGCCCCACTTGGAGTTCGTCCGCTCCCAGTTCCCTGCCCTGTCGGGGCCGTGGACGTTTCTCGACAACGCGGGCGGATCGCAGGTGCTCACCGGCGTGGCCGACCGCGTGCGCGACTACCTCCTGCAGACCAGCGTCCAGCTCGGGGCCACCTACGCCGTGTCGCAGGAGGCGGCGGCCCGGGTTGCCGACGGCACGCGCGCCGCCGCCGAACTCATCAACGCCGCCGACCCACGTGAAGTGGTGCTGGGGTCCAGCGCCACCCAGCTCATCGCGAACTTCGCCCAGTCCTATGGGGCCACGCTCACCGAGGGGGACGAGGTCATCGTGACGTCCACCGACCATGAGGCCAACATCGGCGCGTGGATGCGGGCGCGCGGCGCCGTCGTGCGGGTGTGGCGTCCCCGGCCCGACACCCTCGAGCTGCACCTCGACGACCTGGGCGCCCTCATGACCGGTCGCACCCGTCTGGTCTGCGTGACACACGCGTCGAACATCCTGGGCAGGATCAACCCCGTGGCCCGGATCGCGGAGCGTGTCCACGCGGGCGGGGCCCAGATCTTTGTGGACGGCGTGGCGTACGCGCCGCACCGGCTGGTCGACGTGCAGGCGCTGGACGTGGATTTCTACATGTTCAGCTTCTACAAGGTCTTTGGCCCGCACATCTCGCTGCTCTACGGCAAACTGGATCATCTGCTGGCGCTGCCGAACATCAACCACACGTTCGTCGGCGAGCAGGCCATCCCCTACAAACTTCAGCCGGGCAACGTGAACTACGAGCTCACGTACAGCCTGCGGGCCATCACCGACTATCTCGAGCAGCTCGGCGGGCGTGTCCAGGCAGGAGCCACCGGCCGGGGCGCCATGGTGGCCGCCTACGCCGCCATCGCCGACCACGAAGCCATGCTCGCTGGCCTGCTGCTCACCTTCCTCCGGAGCAAAGCCCGGGTCCGGGTCATCGGTCCGGCCACGGCCGATCCCGCCGTGCGGGTGGCCACCATCAGCTTCGTGGTCGAGGGGCGCCGCTCCTCCGAGTTTCCCCGCGCGCTCGACGACCACCACGTTGCCGTGCGCTACGGCAACTTCTATGCCCGGCGCCTCATGGACGAGCTCGCCCTCGATCCCGATGAGGGCGTCATCCGGGTCTCGATGGCCCACTACAACACGGTGCAGGACGTGGACCGTCTGATCGGGCACCTCGACACCATCGGCCTCGACTGAGCCACAGGAGGAACGCCATGAGCACAGTGATCGTGGGCGGAACGGTCGTGACGGCCGAAGGCACCTACCGCGCGGACGTGCGGGTCGACAGCGGCGTCATCAGCGCGGTGGGGCTCGACCTGGCCGGCCCTGCAGACACCGTGATCGATGCGGCCGGCCGGCACGTTCTGCCGGGCGGCATCGACGTGCATACCCACCTCTCCATGCCGTCCTTCGGCACCGAGACCTGCGACGACTTTTACACCGGCCACCTGGCGGCGGCCATGGGCGGGACGACGTCGCACGTCGATTTCTGTATCCAGCCGCACGGCGCGTCCCTGGCCGCCGCGCTCGACCTCTGGCATGCCAAGGCGGCCGAGCGCGCACTCATTGATTACGGCTTCCACGTCGCGGTCACCGACCCGCGTCCCGAGGTCATCGACGAGATTGCGACGCTGCCGGACCTCGGCGTGACGTCCATCAAGGTGTTCATGGCGTACCGCGGCACGCTCCAGGTCGACGACGCGGCCCTGTTCAGCTGCCTGGAACGGGCACGGGATGCCGGCGTCCTGACTCTGGTGCACGCGGAAAACGGGGACGCCATCGAGCACCTGATGGCCGGGGCGATCCGGCGGGGGGAGACCGCGCCGAAGTACCACGCCCTGACGCGTCCCCCCCAGCTCGAGAGTGAGGCGACTGGGCGCGCCGCTGCTATGGCCGAGGTGCTGGGCGCGCCGCTCTACGTCGTGCATGTCAGCTGCCGCGGCGCGCTCGACCGGGTCAGGGATGCCCAGTCGCGCGGCGCACCAGTCACGGCGGAGACCTGCACCCACTACCTGTTCTTCACGGCGGACGATCTCGACCGTTCCGGGTTTGAGGGGGCCAAGTTCGTGTGCAGCCCGCCGCTGCGTGAGGTGGCCGACCAGGACGCCCTGTGGGCCGCGCTGCGCGACGGCACCCTGAGCGTGGTGAGCACCGACCACTGCCCCTTCCGCTACGACACGCAGAAGGTGCTGGGCGAGGGCAACTTCACGAAGATCCCGAATGGCGTACCCGGCATCGAGGAACGCATGATGGTGCTCCACCATGCCGGCGTGAACGGCGGGCGCATCACGCTGCAGCAGTTCGTCTCGCTGACGGCCACCGCGCCCGCCCGCCGCTTCGGGCTGGGTGGAGTCAAGGGCAGCGTCGCTGTCGGGAGTGACGCTGACCTGGTGCTGTGGGATCTGGCGCGCGAGCACACCATCACGGCGGCCACCAACCACGGCGCCATGGACTACAGCCTCTACGAGGGCATGCGGGTCCGGGGAATGCCGGTGATGACCCTGCGCAGGGGAGAGGTCATCGTGGACAACGGCCGGCTGGTCGCGGCGCCGGGGAGTGGGCAGTTCATGCGGCGCCGAACGGGAGGGTAAAGCCCGGGGCCTTCTGCTCACGGGCACCGTCTTGCAGCGGGAGCGGCCGCGTTACGAACAGGCCTTCATCTGGGCGCTGTGTCCGGTGGGTTCACGTTGTCACGTCCGCATCCTGAAGACTCGGCGGGGTGGCTTCAGCCCGCACCGTCAGCGGCATCCGGACCGTGTGGTGCGGCGCGGACGTGCTGGGCCAGCCGCTGAACCTGAGCCATGACCCGGCTGTCCGGCCGCAGGTCGTTCAGCGTCAAGAACGCCCGGTGCAGGGCCGCGCACGTCCGCTCCGGTTCCGCATGGCCGGCAGGTCAGCCGGCGTCGAGGCGGCGCGTCCGGCTGTCAGCGCGCTGCGCCGTGTCCCCGGCCACCTCGCACAGGCCGTTGACCAGATGCGTGGTCTCGTCGGCCCAGGGCCGGTCACGTCGCGCGGCACGCCGAGTGGGCTGACGCGGGCGGGTCGTGCGGCCCGGCCGCTGGGCACCCACGGTCCCAGGATGCGGCAGGGGAAGCCCGGCAAAAGCCAGACCGGCATGGACCGCGTGATTGACCACATGGTCACCGTCCCCGGACGTCCGGTCTCCCAGCAGACGGCCCGTGCTCTAGAGGTCAGCAGGACGGTGTTCCCCTCAGCGGGGTTCGCGGCGCGCGAAGACGCCGCTGGCGACCAGGATGATCGCGCCGATGACGAGTTTCTGGTACGTGCTCGGCACACCCATCAGCACCAGGTTGTTCTTGATCAGGACGATCAGGATCACGCCCAGGATCGTCCCGGTCACGCTGCCACGCCCGCCGGTGACGCGCGCTCCGCCGAGCACGACGGCGGCGATCACATCGAGCTCCTGCCCGACGAGGTCGAAGGGGTTGGCGAGGCGGTTTTGCGTGCCGTGGAGCAGCCCACCCAGGCCCGCGAGCAGGCCGGCGTAGCCGAACACGAACAGCGTCACGCGCCGCACTGGGATGCCGAGCCGCTCGGCGATGGAGATGCTGCCGCCCACGGCGTACGCCGCGCGGCCCAGCAGTGTGCGGCTGAGGATGTACTGCGTGAGGAGTGCCGCGCCCACCAGGAACAGGAACGTGACGGGCAGCGAGACGTTCGTGCCGTCGGCCGTCTGGAATTTGGTGATGTTCAGCCGCGCGAAGTTGTCCATGGCAGCCGGGATGTTCATGATGTGCGCCGTGCCGATGAACGCGAGCAAAAAGCCCCGGTACAGGTACTGCGTGCCGATGGTGACGATCAAGCTGGGCACGCTGAAGCGGTACACCATGAAGCCGTTGGCGAGCCCCAGGGCCAGCCCGATCAGCAGGCACAGCCCGATCAGCACCGGGTACGGCGCCGTGGGCCACACACCAAGGGTCAGCTTGGTCGTGCCGTACAGCGCGAAAACCGCGATCGCCGTGAACGACACGTCGATGCCCCCCGCCGCGAGCACCAGCAGCACGCCCAGCGCGAAGATGCCGGGAATCACGCACGCGCGCAGCACGTCGAAGAGCGTCTTGACGGTGAGGAATTCCGGTGACAGGGCCGTGAGCGCCGCGCAGAACAGCGCGATCAGTCCCAGGGTGACGACCTCGGGCCGGCCGAGCCACGTCCGCCACGCGGGCGGTGCGCCGGCCGGGGTGGAAGGGCGGGTGAGGCTCACGCCGTGCTCCCCACCTGGGAGGCGCGGGTCGGTGACGTTGCCTCCAGCAGTTCAGCCGTCAGCGCGGCCTCGCTCAGGCCGTCCACGGGCGCGGTGTGGGTGAGCTGCCCGCGCTGCATCACGCCGATCCGGTCGGCATTCATGAGCAGTTCCGGCAGGTCGTCACTGATGAGCAGCACGCCCAGACCCTGTGCGGCGAGCTCCTGCACGATGCGGTACAGGGCGTCCTTGCTGCCCACGTCCACCCCGGCGGTCGGGCCGTGCAGGATCAGCACCTTTGGGCCGATCGCCAGCCAGCGGGCGACCATCACCTTCTGCTGGTTCCCGCCCGACAGCGCCCCGACCGGCAACATGACGTGCGGCGTGGCCACCTGGAGGTCCTTCGAGAGCGCCGTGGTGTCGGCCGTCGCGCGGGCGTAGTTGAGCCGGACGCCCTCAGTGAGGCGCTTGAGGACGGATACCATGATGTTCTCGCGGATAGGCTTGTCGAGAAACAGGCCCTCGGCCAGCCGGTCTTCGGGTACGTAGCCGATGCCGAGGCGGATGCCGTCGCGCGGGGTGCGCAGCCGCACGGTCTCGCCGCCCAGCACGACCGTGCCCGAGTCGGCGGGACGGACGCCCGAGAGCGCGTGCGCGAGCTCGTTGCGGCCCGAGTCGAGTAGGCCCGTGATGCCCAGCACCTCGCCGCGGTGCAGGGTGAACGACACGTCCCTGAAAGCCCCGGCGCGGCTCAGGCCGCGCACCTCCAGCAGCGCCTCCGTGCCGGGCGCGGCGGTGCGGTAGCGGGTCTCCTCAAGGGTCTTGCCGGTCATCTGGAAGGCCACGCTGTGCGGCGTGAAGTCCGTCAGCGGGCCGGACGCGACCTTCTGACCGTCGCGCAGCACGATCACCTGCCCGCCGATCCGGAAGACCTCGTCGAGCTTGTGGCTCACGAACAGCACGCTCACCCCCTCACGCTGCAGCGACGCGATGATGCCCAGCAGGTTCTCCACCTCGCGCTGTGTCAGGGCCGCTGTCGGCTCATCCATGATCACCAGGCTTGCCCGGCTCACGATGCCGCGCGCGATGGCGATCAGCTGCCGCACGGCGATGGGGAGCGTCTCGACCGGCGTGTCCAGGAAGGCCGGCGTGGTGGGCAGACGCACGCGGGCGAGCGCCGCGCGCGCCACCTCGCGCAGCCGCGGCCACGACACTCCCCGCGCGAGCTGGCCGCGCGCGCTGACGAGCTGCGCGGTCAGCGCCACGTTCTCGGCCACGCTCAGGTTCGGGAACAGCGACAGGTCCTGGTACACGGTCTCGATGCCGGCCTCCAGGGCGCTCAGCGCGTCCAGCGCGCGGTACGGGACGCCGCGCACCTCGATCACACCCGAGTCCGGCGGCTGCGCCCCGGCGATGATCTTGATCAGCGTGCTCTTGCCTGAGCCGTTCTCACCGAGCAGGTGGTAGGTCTGTCCGGCGTGGATGTCGAAGCTGACGCCGCGCAGCGCGCGGACGCCACCGAAGGTTTTGACGACACCCTGCACGCGCAGCAGCGGTATGCCCGGATCGCCGGGGGAGGGGGACAGCGGAGGGGACAGCTGCGTCATGCGGGAACCTCGCCGGGAGGAGCAATGGGAGGGCCTCCCCCCGCAGGTCCGGGGGAGGCCGGGTCGGGTCAGGCCGCCGCCCTCAGAAGGGGTAGTTCTTGTAGTTGGCCTTGTCCACGTCGACAAACGCATTGCCGCGGACGATCATGCCCGCGCCCTTGCCCTTGGTGACGCTGACCTTGTTGTAGCCCTTGATCCCGAGATCCATCCCGTTGGTGATCTTCTTGCCCTGCAGCACGAGCTGCGCGACTTTGTTCATGACGTAGCCCGCGTCGGCCGGATCCCAGAAGCCGATCCCGTCGACCGCGCCCGAATCGAGGTATTTCCCGGCGATGGACGGCAGGCTGGTGCCGTACACGCAGGTCTTGCCCTCCAGGCCGGCCTCCTCGACGGCGCGGCCGATGCCGGCCACGTCGGTTGACGCGCTGCCCTGGAAGCCCTTGATGTCCGGGTACTTGCGGATGAGCTCCTTGGCCTTCTGGTAGGCCTGGTCGGCGTCGTCGGCCGTCTCCTGCTTGCTTTCGACCAACGTCATGCCCGCGTTCTTCTTGGCGTTGCCGATGCCGCCGTCGGCCCACTGGTTGTGCGTCTTGCTGGTCAGGCTGCCGACGAACACCGCCCACTTGCCGCTGCCGCCCATGCACTTGGCCAGCCGCGCGTTCAGGTTCGCGCCGAAGGCGACGTTGTCAAAGGCCTCGATGTCGTACAGGGTGTTGGTCTGGTTGTCGGCCTCGTGCGTGATGACCTTGATGCCGCGCGCCATGGCCTTTTTCAGCACGGGTTCCAGCGTTTCGGGGCTGAAGGGCACGACGGCGATCGCGTCGGGCTTCTTGGCGATCAGGTCCTCGATGATTGCGGCCTGCTGCGCGGCGTCGGCGGTGGAGGGGCCAGTCTGCGTGGCGGCGTTGCCTGTGTCCTTGGCGTACTTCTTGACGCCCTCCTCCATGCGGTTGAACCAGTTGATGCCCGTGATCTTCACGACCGTGACGATGGTGTACTTCTTGCCCTGCGCCTGCGCGCCGTGCAGGACGCCGCCGAGCACGAGCAGGCCGAGAGCGCTGTATGTCCATGTCCTTCTGTTCATGGTGATCCTCCTGTAGAGCGGCTCCGACGGGTCACGGCGGGGCGGTGGGCGGCGAGGTGCTGGCGGGGGGGGAGCGCGTGGGCCATAGGTTCAGCCGGGACGAGGTCAGCGCGATCGAGAGCAGGAGCAGCAGCCCCCACGTGAAATCCTTGAGGAAGTTCGACAGGCCCAGCAGGTTCAGCGAGCTCGACAGGAACTGCAGCGCGGTCGTGGCGAGGAGCAGCCCCAGCACCTTGCCCGCGCCGCCCGCTGGATTGACCCCGCCCATGACGGCGATCAGGATGGCGATGAGCAGGTACGAACTGCCGTAGTCCACCTTGATGGAGTTGGCCCGCGCGCCGAAGATGATGCCAGAGACCGCCGCGAGCACACCGGCCACGGCGTAGGTGGTGATGAGCACCCGCGCCGTGTCGATGCCCGTGAAGTGCGCGGCCCTGCTGTTCGTGCCGAGCAGGTACAGCCGCAGGCCATAGGGCGTTGAGGACAGCACCCATGCGAGGAGCCCCGCCACGCCCAGGTAGATCAGCAGCGGCACGGGGATGGGCCCCAGCGTACCCAGACCGAGGTTCTGCACTCCGGTCGAGAAGCCGATGACTGCTGATCCGTTCGTGAGGGCGTAGCCGACGCCCTGGAAGGCCAGCGAGGTGCCCAGGGTCGCCAGGATCGGCGCGAAGCGCAGGCGCGCCACCAGCAGCCCGTTGATGAGTCCGCACGCGAGACCGACGAGCAGCGCCACGGACAAGAAGGTGAGCGTGAACGCCACGTTTGCGCTGTCCGGCTCCGGGTACACGCGCCGCGCGATGAGACCGGCGGTGATGGCCGACAGGTTCGCCGTGGCGACCACCGACAGGTCGATGCCGCCGTTGCCGGACACCATGGTGATCAGGATGCACAGCGCCAGCAGCCCCAGTTCTGGGAGCTGCGTGGCCATGGACTGCCAGTTGTCGGCGGACATGAACGTGCCCTGCGTCAGCAGCGTGGCCAGCAGCGCAACGGCCACGCTCGCGACGAGCAGAAACAGGATGTGTCGGTCAGCGGTCAGTCGGCGCAAGTACACCTCTGGAAAACACTTCACGAAGAGTCCACGCGGGGATCCCTGGTATGCAGATTTTGAGTTACCCCGTGATTCTCCTCCCGGTGCCTGGACGTGTCAAGCTGAGGTCCGTCGGCAGTTTTTCGGCTCCTGATCGCCTTGCAGACCTCTGCCCCCGGGCATAGGATGAACGCCGTTCGCCCACAACCCGGTCCACCGCAGATCCACCCTGGAGGTAGCGTGTGAAGAAGATCCTGAACGACCCCGTCCACTTCGTGGACGAAATGCTCGACGGCCTGTACCGGGCGCACCCGGATCAGCTCGCCTACGCCGGGGACGATCCGCACTGCCTGGTGCGCGCCGACGCGCCGGTCGAGGGCAAGGTCGCGCTGGCCACCGGGGGCGGCTCCGGGCACCTGCCGGTGTTCCTGGGGTACGTGGGACCGGGCATGCTGAGTGGCTGCGCCATCGGCGACGTGTTCCAGAGCCCCAGCGCCGACCAGATGCTGGAGGTCACGCGCCGCATCCACGGCGGCCGGGGCGTGCTGTACATCTACGGCAATTACGGCGGCGACGTCATGAACTTCGATATGGCGACCGAGATGGCCGAGATGGAGGACATTGAGGTGCGCACGGTGCTCGTCAGAGACGACGTGGCCAGTGCCGTCACGGAGAGATCGGACACCCGCCGCGGCGTGGCCGGCATGATCTTCGCCTTCAAGGTCGCGGGTGCGAGGGCCGACCAGGGCGGCAGCCTGGACGACGTCGAGGCTGCTGCGCTCAAGGCCCTGGCCCGCACCCGCACCATGGGCGTGGCCCTGTCGTCGTGTACGCTTCCCGCCGCCGGAACGCCCACCTTCGAGATCGGCGACGGCGAGATGGAGATCGGGATGGGCATCCACGGCGAGAAGGGCGTCCGCCGCGGCCCGCTGGAGAGCGCCGACCAGATCGCCGTCGAACTGCTCGACGCTGTGCTGGCCGAGCTGGACGTGACGTCTGGCGACCGCCTGGCCGTGATGGTCAACGGCCTGGGGGCCACGCCGCCCGAGGAACTGTACATCCTGTACCGGCGCGTGCACCGCACCCTGGAAGACCGCGGCGTGGCCGTGCACCAGGCCTTCGTGGGCGAGTACGCGACCAGCCTGGAGATGGCCGGAGCGAGCCTCACCGTCATGAAGCTCGACGACGAGCTCACGGGCATGCTCGACCACCCGGCCCGCACGCCGTTTTTCGTGCAGGTGGGCCGGTGAGCGAGCCCGGCAGTGTCCCGGCCGGCACGGCCCCGGCCATCACTGGCGAGGACATCGCGGCGGCGCTGCGCCGCGCGGCCATCCGGCTGGTGGGGCTGCGCGACCACCTCAACCGGCTGGACGCCGAGGTCGGGGACGGTGACAGCGGCCTGACCGCCGAGAAGGGCGCGCGGGGTCTGCTCGCCTACCTGGACGCCACCCCGCCGGGCGACGACCTGGGCAAGTGGCTGGCCGGGGCGGGCATGGCCTACAACCGCGCCGCGCCGAGCACCATGGGCGCGCTGATGGCCACTGCGTTCATGCGGGCCGGCAAGACTGTCATGGGCCAGGCCATCCTGAGCCCCCACGACCTCGCCGTGATGCTCGTGGCCGCCGATCAGGGCCTGCAGGAGCGCGGCAAGGTCAAGCCGGGTGACAAGACCATCGTCGACGCCGTGCACCCGGCTGCAGAGGCGTTGATGTCCGCCGTGCTGGCCGGGCAGTCCCTGGACGCCGGCGCGCAGGACATGCTGAACGCCGCCCGCGCCGGCCGGGACGCGGCCGTCGCCCTGCGCGGCCAGGTGGGCCGCTCGAACTGGGTGGGCGAGCGCACCGAGGGCAAGACCGATCCCGGCACGGTGCTGTTCGTCTCGGCGCTGGAGGCGGTGCTGAACGCCCAACCCAGCGAGTCTGGACGCGCCCAGAGCTGAGCCACGCGGCGTCCCGAAGCCCCACTGTTCCAGGGTCCGCCACCCGCGTCCCCGATCTCACGCAAGGAGAACTGCGATGGAATACCGCACCCTGGGCCGCTCCGGCCTGATCGTCAGCGCCTTCGGGCTGGGCACCATGCAGTTCGGCAAGGGTATGAACATGGGCTCGCTCGACCAGCAGGCCACCACCGACATGGTGAAGTTCGCCCTCGACCACGGCATCAACTTCATCGACACGGCGGACGTGTACTCGCGCGGGCAGTCCGAGACGCAGCTCGGCGTGGCCCTCCAGGGCCTGCGCGACGAGGTCGTCCTGGCCAGCAAGTTCCGCCTGCCGATGTCGGACGACAACCTCAACCGCTCCGGCGCGACCCGCGTGAATATCCGCCGCGGCATCGAGAGCAGCCTGCGCCGGCTCAAGACCGACCACCTCGACCTGTACCAGGTGCACGGCTGGGACAGCCACACGCCGCTGGAGGAGACGCTGAGCACCCTCAACGACCTTGTGCGGGGGGGCCTCGTGCGGCACATCGGCCTGAGCAATTACCTCGCGTGGCAGGCGGCCACGGCGCTCGGGGTGCAGGAGCGCCGCGGCTGGGAGCCCTTCGTGACCGCGCAGCTGTACTACTCGCTGGTAGGCCGCGAACTGGAGCACGAGTGGATCGACCTCGCGAAGTACTCGGGCCTGGGCGTGCTGGTGTGGAGTCCGCTGGCCGGCGGCTACCTGTCGGCGAAGTACGACCGCCCCGAAGACGCCCCCGAGGGCACCCGCTTCGGCGAGGCCGGGCAGTTCGTGCCCTTCGACTGGGACCGGGGCCGTCCGGTGCTCGCCGCGCTGCGGGCCGTGGCGTCCCGGCACGGCGTCACGCCCGCGCAGGTGGCGCTGAAGTGGACGGTGTCGCAGCCGGCCATCTCCAGCGTGATCATCGCGGCGCGCAGTACGCAGCGCCTCGGCGAGAACATTGCCGCGCTCGACATCACGCTGACCGACGAGGATCGCCGCGACCTCGATCACGCCAGCCACCCCGGCACGCCGTATCCGAAGTGGATGGTGCTGCAGCTTGACCAGGCCGAGGACCCCCGCACGCGCGCACTGGAGCCCGAGCTGTTCGAGTCCGGCGGCGCGTGGAAGGACCTGCGCAAGGGCGAGCAGAAGTAGGGGCCAGCGACGCGCTGTTCACGCTGGCCCGGCCCAGCTCGGACGCCGAACGGTGCGCTGCGACCGGGCCGCCCTGGGCACGGAACCCGTGCAAGGTGAAGGCAGTGAAGTCCGTGTTCTGGACCGTCCGCAAGGCGGCCGGGTTTGGATCTCCTGCTGTCCGCCGAGGTCGTGCCGGCCGTACGGGTGTGCCTGATGGGCAGGTGGTTCGCGCCGCAGGGCTGTGGACTCCGTGCCGCCGTGGAAGACGCTTTAGACCGTAACGGAACGGGCACGCGCCGTGCGGCCACGGCATGGCGCGTGCCCGGTCCCTGCCCCTCTCCTCAGATCACGCGGTCGTTGCCGCCGTCCACGGGCACCTGCGCGCCGGTCGTGCGGGAGAACGCCGCGCCGCACAGGGTGCACGCAAGCTCCGCGACGTCACGGCTGGTCACCTCGGCCCGCAGGACGTTGTTGCGGCGGTAGTCCTCGACGCTCAGCCCGTAGCTGCGGGCGCGCTGGGCGAGCACCTCTGGCGTCCACAGGCCGGTGTCGAACACGGCGTTCGGGTGCAGGACGTTGACGCGGATGCCGTCCGCGCCCCACTCCATCGCCGCGACCCGCGCGAGCTGGGTCAGGGCGGCCTTGGAGGCGCTGTACGCGGCGGCCCCGGGCCCGGGGGCCGGCACGTTCTTCGACGCGTTCACGACGACGCGCCCACCGCCCGGAGCGAGCCGCAGCAGCGGGTGCGCGAGCCGCAGCAGGTCGAAGCCCGAGGTGAGGTTGACCTTCAAGACGGCCTCCCACTCCCCGGTGCCGAGCTCGGCGATGGGCCGTCCCGGCGGAAATACGCCCGCGTTCAGGATCAGCATGTCCAGCCCGCCGAAGGCGCGTACGCTGCGCTCGACCGCCGCCGCGAGGGCCACCGGGTCGGTCAGGTCGACGCGCACGCCCAGGTAGCCGGCCGCGCTGCTGACCCCTTCGACCGCCGGCTGTAGGTCAAGGCCGATCACCGCCGCGCCCCGGCGCAGCAGCGCGTCCACGCAGGCCCGGCCGATCCCGGACGCGGCGCCGGTCACGACAGCCACCTCGCCGCTGAACTCCGCCGGGGGCGGCCCGGCGCGGAGCTTGGCCTGCTCCAGATCCCAGTACTCGACGTCGAAGATGTCCGCTGCGGGGCGAGGCCGCCACCCGCCGAGCGCTTCGGCACGCTGCGCCATGGCCAGGGTGTGCCGCGCGATGTCCTCCACGGCCTGCGCCGCCGCCGCGCTCACGCCCACCGTGCCCAGGCCCAGCTGTGGGTCGAGCACCACCCGCGGGGCCGGGTCGAGCATCGTCAGCGGCGTGGCCGAGCGGGGGGCGTGGGCCGTGAACTCGGCCTCGCTGGCCTGCACGTAGGCGGCGACGTCGCGGCCGATCAGCGGCAGTCGCCGCGTGCGGATCACATGGTCCGGTGTCGCGGGCCCCTGCGCCGCCACGGCCGGAAGATCGGGGCGCTGGGCGTATGCGAGGACGTCGTCGTCCTGATGGGTCATCAGCAGCATCGGCCGGCCCGCCGCGCGGGAGATCTCCAGCCGCAGGGCCGCGACGTCGCCGCGCAGGTCGGCCGGTGGGGCCGCCGGCACCGGGCGCGGCGCGGGGACGGCCTGCCGCTCCAGCACCGTCTCGGCTCGGGTCACGAGGTCGATCATGCGCCCGTAGGCCTCGCGCGCCGTGTCGCCCACGGTGAACAGTCCGTGGTTCAGCAGCGCCAGCCCGGTCGTGCCCGCGTGCGCGTGCTCGCGCCACAGCGTCCACGCCGAGCGCGCGAGCGCGAAGCCCGGCATGATGTACGGTACGACCACCACCTCGTCGCCGTACAGCGCGCGGACGCGGGCCTCGCCGTCCGGCGTGTTGCTCAGGGTCACGAAGGCGTCGGCGTGCGTGTGGTCGATGAACCGGGCGGGCAGCACGCCGTGGAGGATCGCCTCGACCGACGGGGCCGGCGCGGCGGGGTCGAGGGACGCGGCGCGCAGCTCGCGGGCCATGTGCACGTCGGAGAGCGTCTCCAGTTCGGCCAGGCGGCGCAGCACGTCCAGCCGCAACGGCGTAAACCCCCTTTCCGTGATCGCTGCCAGATCCCAGCCGCTGCCCTTGACCCACAGCGTCTCCACGTCGTCCCCGAGCAGGGTGCGCTCCACGGTCTTCACGCTGGTGTTGCCGCCGCCGTGCAGCACGAGGTCGGGGTCGGCCCCCAGCAGGCGCGAGCTGTACACGCGCTGGCGCAGGGCGCCTCCGAACGCGGCGGCCTGGGCGTCGTCCCAGCGGCTCCTCACGCCTTGACGTCCCGGAGGCCTTGGGTGTACGGCGGGTAGATGACGCCCCGCTCGGTGATGAGTGCGGTGACGAGCTCGGCGGGCGTGACGTCGAAGGCCGGATTGAACACGTCCACGCCCGCCGGGGCCATGGCCACGCCGCCGTGGTGGGTGACTTCCTGCGCGGCGCGCTGCTCGATCTCGATGTGGTCGCCGTCCGGGGTGGCGAGGTCGATGGTCGAGGTGGGCCCCGCCACATAGAAGGGCAGGCCGTGCGCGCGGGCGAGCAGCGCTACGCCGTAGGTGCCGATCTTGTTCGCCACGTCGCCGTTCGCCGCGACGCGGTCACAGCCCACGATGACCGCCCCCACCTTGCCCTGGCGCATGACGACCGCCGCCATGGAGTCCGTGATGACCGTGACGGGCACGCCCGCCTCCTGGAGTTCCCACGCGGTGATGCGCGCGCCCTGGAGCAGCGGGCGGGTCTCGTCGGCGAATACGTGCAGCACGTGGCCCCGCTCGGCCGCCACGTAGATCGGCGCCAGGGCCGTGCCGAGCCCGACCGTGGCCGCGCTCCCGGCGTTGCAGTGCGTGAGGACGCCCTGGAGCCCCGCCAGGAGCGCCGCGCCGTGCTCCCCGATGCGGCGCGTGGTGGCCTCCTCGTCCGACCGCAGGCGGATGGCGGCCTCGAGCGCCGCGCGTTTGAGGTCTGCCGTGCTGCCTGGAGTCTGGAGCGCCTCGGCGGCGCAGCGCTCCAGCGCCCACGTCAGGTTCACGGCGGTGGGCCGCGCCCCCGCGAGGTACGCCTGCTCGCGGCGCAGCTGCGTCTCGGCCTCGGCGCGTGGCGTGTCGTCCGGCAGCGCCCGCACGCCGAGCCACAGCCCGAAGGCCGCCGCGACCCCGATGGCCGGCGCGCCGCGCACGCGCAGGGTGCGGATGGCCTCATGCATCTGGGCGGTGTCCTGAATGGTCAGCCGCACCCGCTCGCCCGGCAGCCGGGTCTGGTCGAGCATCGTGACCTCGGTGCCGTCGAAGCTCACGGTGTCGACCGCGTCGATCGTCCTCATGGGGTGTCCTCCGTCATGCCGGCCCACGCCAGCGCGTCGAGATCATCGTAGGTGTGCAGCACGTCTGCGCTCCCGATCAGCGTCCGGCCGAGGGCGAGGTTCCGCGTGCCCACCTGCGCGCGCCGTTCCTCCGGCTCGAGTGAGTCGTAATCCAGCACGTGCGCGAAGCCCACGGTGCGGCGGATCAGCTCGCAGCCGGCGTACCCGGCCGCGTCGCGGAGCACCGTGAGCAGCAGGTCGCCGACGAACCCCGGCTCCCGCCACGCCGCGCTGACGGCTCCCTGCATCTGCTGACGGAACCGGGCCTGGAACGTCTCCCAGCATGCCCGCATCTGCCGGCGCAGGTACGTCAGGCGCGCCGCGCGCTCCGCCGCGTCCGGGGCGTGGCCTGCCTGAGCGTGGGCGCACAGCAGCAGGTTCGCGAGGAACAGGCCGATGTCGAAGCCCATCGGGCCGAAAAACGCGAACTCCGAGTCGATCACGCGGATGTCGCTGTGTCCCTGGGCGTCGGGCGGACTCGCCATGACACTTCCGGTGTGCAGGTCGCCGTGGAGCAGGGCCTGCCCGCAGGTCATGAAGCGGTGCCGCAGGGCGGCGACCCGGCGGCGCAGCCCGGCGTCGGCCTGGAGATCGTCCAGCGCGTCCTGGAGGGCCGGCAGATGGTCATTGCGGTTGGGCGGCGGGTAGAAGGGCTCTGTCAGGACGAGCGCCTCGGTCAGCTCGCACAGCTCGACGTTTCCGAACTGCGCCGCCAGCCGGGTGCGCTCCACGCCGCCGAGCGCGAAGTCGCTCGAGCCGTACAGCGTGGCCGCGAGAAACGCTCCGATGGTCTCGCCCAGGGACTCCAGGCGCACGCCCGCGATGAGGGGCGCGCGGATCACGGCATGCGCCCGCAGATCCTCCATGGCGTTCACGGCCATCTCGGGGTCGTGCCAGTACGGCTCCGGCACCAGGCCAGGGGCGGCCAAATGCTGGCGGGCGAGCGACCGCGCCTCAAAGTCCGCGCGTTCCTGCGACAGGGGCCACGCCTCGCCCGCCACCCGCAGGTACGGCAGGCCCTGCTTGATCAGGACGCTGCGCGCGCCGCCGGGCTCCTGCACGCGGAACACGGCGTTCAGGTTGCCGTCGCTGACCTCCCGGGCCTCCAGCGGGCCGGCGACGTCCAGCCGCGCGGCGGCCTCAGGACGCGACTTGACGTACTCCACGACCGAACGCAGATCCAGGATCCGGTACTCCATTGGGCCTCCACGGGCTCATCAGGACAGGGGCAGGACTTGAGGGTGCTGCGCTCACCCTATCCGGCCCGGCCCGCCGCCCGCAAGCCGCGCCCGCTGCCCTAATCCGCCACCAGGTCGTGCAGGGGACGCCGGTCGGCGTCGCCCAGCCGGAATTCCCGGAACGCCACCCGGAACCCTGCCCGCTTCGGGCTGCACGCCATGATCCCCACCCGGGCGTCCGCCCCCGGATCGAACTCGGCGACCCGCTGCAACACCCACCTTGGCTCACCGGCGACGCGGGCATGCAGAATCACCGCGTCGCCGCGGCGGATCATGCGGAACTCATATTCGGGCGCGTCCGGCGCGGGCTGCACGCTCCAGTCGGACTTGCCATGCGTCATCACGGCGCTCCACTGGCGGGCACGAACGAATTCCACACCGAACTTCAGCCACTCCGTCTCCGATGACCGCAGCATCAGGCCCGCGTGGTCGTACAGCTCCTCGAAGTGGCCACGCAGGATGACGCTGGCCGTGAATTCCCGCCCGGTCGGCGCGAGCAGGGCGTGGCCGTCGTCCTTGATGAATCCGTACTGCGTTTCGCGCCAGAAGTCCGTCTCGCTCCCCGTCACGACTGTGAGCGTGCCGTCCTCCTCGACGTCGTGCTCGGGAACGGCGGCCAACCAGCCCAGCGAGTCCCAGGATGTGGTCATGGTTCATTATGGATTCACCCGCATCCGGAGGTACCCGTGCCCGCGATCCCCCAACCCCTGACTGCCGCCGCCTTCGCTCCGTACGGCGAGGCGCTCACGTGGCCCGCTGCCGAGGCCGACGCCAGCGGGCCGGGCTGGAACTGGTGGGCCGAGCGGCTGCGCCTCCCTCTGGACGCCCGTCCGTGGAGTGTCGGGCTTCTGCGGCTCACGCCGACGCCTCTGGTGATCGAGTGGGCTGAGCGGCACGCCCACAGCGCCGAGCTCATCGTGCCGCTGGACGGCCCGTGTCATGTGTATGTGGCACTGGAGGGCGAGCCCGGCCATCCGGATCTCGGTGCGGTTCAGGTCTTCACGGTGCTCCCCGGCGAGGCGGCGCTGCTGCACCCCGGCGTGTGGCATGGCGCGCCGTTCGCTGCCGGTGGGTCCGCCTGCGTGCTCGTGCTGCTTCCCGCCGGCACCGGCCGTGACGACACGCTCAAGGCCACCTTCGCCCCACGGCGCCTCGCCTGATCTGCGAGTATGCGGACCCGCGCCCGTTGGGGAACCACGTCAGGGACGGTGCGCCCTCGACCTGTGAAACCGCGGATGCGGTTCGGCCCACCCGATCCGCTCCGCGCCCGTGGTGTGTGGTGGACGTGGGGATCCGAGCGCTGACGCTCACCCGTGGAGACCATCTTTGCGACGCCAGCGGACCGTTCGTCCGTCGGCCCCGGTGGCGTTGCCTGGTGCCGAGCGGGTGTACCTGGCTTCAATGGCTGTGCCGCGTGTGCTTCCGCCTCAGCTCAACCGTTGACAACGTCCGCCTGGGGCGCGACTGTCGCTGGGCTTCGCCCCAGAAGGACGCCAGCGTTGCCCGTGTTCATCCGCCTGCGCTGGCCTGATGGCGAGATCCTGAACGTGGAAGGCCTCCCGGAGTCAGCTTAGTTCCTGAGGGGCACCGCGCCGCAGGCCCGCGCCCTCACGCCGGACCTGCAGCCCCAGCGGGCGCGACAGGCCGAACAGCATGTCACGGGGCCGCTGTGTTTTCTGGTTGACCTCATGGGCACGCGCTTCCAGGCAGCAGATCCCGCCCTACGAATGGCGAGGGTCCCGTCCAGGCGCTGTGGATTTGCACTGGCCGGTGGACCTGCACTGACGGCCAGCAGGTACAACTTCACCCGCCCCGGCTGCGGCCACCACCCCGCAGTGTCCGGCGGTGAGGCCGTCGGCATGGTCGCGGTGGTCAGTACCATCAGCGGCCAGGACGGTCACACGCTATGCGCCGTCGAGGTCGGGAAGCACGGGAAGGTCACCAGTGAGCCCCGGTGCCCGCGCGGGAAGACGCGCCGCTGGCCTTTGTGGATGGCCGGCGACTCCTAACCGCGCTGTCAGGCGCCCGTCCCGCAGGGCGAGATGACGGCGCTGTGGAACTGAGAATGGTGCATTTCTCAAGGTTTTCGACTGTGATCTGGTCCAGCGCTCCGATCTACACTGCACGCATGCCCGACCGTCCAGACCATGACGACCTGGAGGCCGCCGAACGGTATTCGGCCCTATCCGCGCGCTCCCACGTCGGGGCGGCCGGCTTTGCCCAGACCCAGGCCCTGGAAGCGATCATCTCAGCGGGCCGTGACCAGATTGCGCTGACCCACGCCCTGCGGCAGGTCATTGTCACCACGCAGGCCCAGCTGCGGAGCATGGCCCCCCCGGCCGGTGACGCGAACGTCCAGGAGCAGACCGCGGCCCTGGAAGGTGTGGTGCGGTCTGGCCAGACGCAGATTGAGGCTGCCGACGAGCTGCGGCGTGTCATCCAGGCCGCCCTGAACGACGTGCGCGGGACGCCGGTGGAAGACATCAGCGTGACAGTGCTGACTGACCTGGGAGGCGAGGTGCACCGCCAGGCGCAGGCGTTGAACGACCTGCTGGAGGCCGCGATCAGTGAGGCCGCCAGTCCCGAGCAGGTCACCACGCTGGAACGGGTGGGTGCTGAGGCGTCGCTGCAGATGGACGCCGTGGAGCACCGCCGAGCCGAGCGGGAGCTTGCGCACCTGGATGACCTCAAAAACCAGGTCCTGAGCCGCATCCGCCAGTTGGAGGCCGGCGGGGAGACGCACGCGGAGCAGAAGGTCCAGCTGGAAGAGGAGACCGGCCGCGCGCAGGGCCGCGTCACCAAGCTGGAAGCGGCGCAGGTCGAGGATCTCGCCCAGATTGCCACTTTGGAGCGGACAGAACGGACGGCCATGGCGCGTGTGGCCGAACTGGAAGCGGCTCAGGTGCAGAACTTGGCCGAGATTGCTGGGCTCGAGGAGGGCGTGCGAACGTCTGCCGCGCGGGTGGCAGCGCTGGAAGCGGCGGCCGTGACCCACCGGGACCGCATCAAGGCGCTCAGGGACAAGTTGAACAAGCAGGACAGCTCTCAGGCCCCGTCCTGACCGGCGGCCAACCGGCCCGCTCCCATGTCTGGCGATTGGTACCGCGCGCACCCGAATTCGTCTCTACCGCTCTTCCGCGCCGTTGAACCCAGCACTCCGCCATAACTGGCAGGACTGGCGACGGTCCCCGGCAAGCATATGGAGTGCAGTCAACACAGGTGCGGGAGCCTCTCCCGATTGGCGCTCACGTGCCTGTCTACCCTCGCCCCCTCCTCAACGCCACGACCAGGGCCAGGATGCCCAGCACCAGCGGCGGTGCGAAGGCCTCGTGCCTGCGCCGGTGCGTGGCCACCGCCCCGCCCATCAGGGCACCGAGACCGAGGGCGGCCACAGGAGTGAGTCCCGGCACAATCCCCAGGGCCATCGGGAGAATCAGTCCAGCCGCGCCCGCGACCTCCGCCGCGCCGATGGCGCGGATGGCGGGCTCGCTGAAGTCGTGTGCCCAGCCCATCCGGGGGTGTTGGGCCAGCGCCGCTTTGGACGCGCGCAGTTTGCCAGCCCCCGCGCCGAGAAAAGCGAGCGCGAGCAGTCCCTGGAGCACCCAGAGCATGACGTTCATGCGTTCACCTCCTGACGGTCCAGCTCTGGAGCGAGCCAGCGCTGCGCGTACGTGTCCAGTGCCGCACCATCGGGGCTGGCCTGCGCGAGTCCCACATACCCGTCAGGCCGCACCACATACACTGCGTCCTCGGCCAGTCCGGCGCGCTGCGCGGCGGGCGACCAGGGAAAGACGTGCAGCGGCACGCCGCGGCGCCCGCACCACGTCACCACGTCAGGGGACGCCGCACCGTAGACGTGCACCTGCCACGTCAGACTTCTGAGGACGTCGAAGTTGCTGCCCTCCGTGAGCGGTACCCAGGGCAGCCGGGTTCCCCCGCGGACGCGCCCCGCCTGCCCCACGCTCAGCGGGCTGTCCGGGTAGTGCAGCCGGGTCTGGGACACGATGCGGAACGCCTGGCGACGCACGGGCCTGGGCCGGGTGAGCAGCGGCAGCAGGCGGGGTACGGCCTCCAGCCGCACGAACCGTGCCAGGGCACCCTCCGAGACCACGCCGGTGAACACGCGATCCGTGGTCCCCACCAGCGACAGTGCGAACGGACGGCGCTCGGCCTCGTAGGTCTCCAGCGCCCCGGGTGATCCCCGCAGGGCCTGGGCCAGCTTCCAGCTGAGGTTGATGGCGTCGCCCAGCCCGGTGTTCATGCCCTGGCCGCCCACTGGCGTGTGCACGTGCCCGGCATCTCCGAGGATGAAGGCGCGGCCCAGCTGGAAGCGGTCCGCCACCCGGTGGTGCACCTTGTACGTGGAGAACCAGTGCAGGTGGCCGACCTCGGCCAGGCCGGACGCTTCGATCTGCGGACGCACCACCTCGAACTCAGGATGCTCGCCCGCACCCGGCGGAACCTGACCGACGACGCGGTGGCGGCCACGCTCGCCCATCGGGAAGGTGGCGAGAAACGTCTGGTCGTCGAGCGCGAGGTTGACCTCACCGTCGATGACCCGGCCACCGAGCTGGACGTCGGCAACGTAGAAGCGCTCTTCGTACGTGCCTCCCGAGAGCGCGATCCCGAGGGCCTGCCGGACCGCACTGCGCGCGCCGTCGCACGCGGCAATATATGCCGCGCGCACGAACTCCTGGTGGTCGCCGCGACTCAGCACGGCGTGGACACCCGCGTCATCCTGCGTGACACCAGACACTGCGGTTTCCCAGTCCACGGTGACCCCGAGCGCTTCGAGGTGGTGCACGAGCAGCGCTTCATTCTGATCTTGCGTGAAGATGTACAGGTACGGGTACGGGGTGACGTCCCGGCCCACACCGTGCAGATCGATTCTGGTGTTCCATTGTCCCCGCACGAAGACATTGATGGCGTCAAAGGGCCGGCCGTGGTGCAGCACCTCAGGCGCCAGCCCGAGCTGGTCGTAGAACTCCAGTGAACGTGCCTGCAGGGCAATGGCACGCGTTTCACGCACTGGCCCGGGCTTGAGGTCGGCGATCCGCACGCGGACGCCCAGGCGGGTCAGCCAGAGGGCGAGCATCAGGCCGGTGGGTCCGGCCCCGGCGATCAGCACGTCGGGCGCGACGGGTCGGGACGGGCGGGGCCGATCTTGAGCGGTCATCGTCATCGTTTCCTCCAGGAACACGTGGTGGACAGCACAGTCAGCATGTGCCCTGCCGACGCCACCGCCGAGTGCTTACTTCTGGACGACCGTCGCGTCGCTGGGATAGGCCAGCAGCGTCCGTGCGGTCAGGGGGGCCCGTTTGAAGTCGCGGATGGTGAGCGTGCCGACCGTCGTGCCGCCCCCATCCTTCAGGGTCACCGAGAGTGGCCTGGGGTCACGCTCGAGGATCAGCACCGCTGCACTGGCGAAGGGAAGCCTGGCCTTGCCCGGTGTCCCGAGGAGGGTCCACGCCGTTCCCTCTGCCGTTTGAACCTTCGGACCGGTGGTCAGAGTGATCTGGTCAGCGAGCCCGGCGAGGTCCCCGAGGCCGGCAACGGTCTGCGTCAGGGTGTTGAGCTTGGCACTGGCCCGCAGCTCTTTGACCACCTGGTTCGACACGAAGACGTACGTCCACACGTCTGTGTCGGTCAGGATGGTGACGCTGCCCGCCAGAGGGGCCGGTTTCCTGAATTCCATCCGCATCACTGAGTTCGTACCCCCGATGACCTGCACCGTGACCTCGGCCTCCTGCGTCGCGGTGCCGGCCGTCAGCGTGCCGGTCACGGTCGCCTGCCACGGGGATCGGTCGAGGTTGGCCTGGGCGCGTCTGAGGAGGTCCGCCGCGCTCGGGGCCGCCCGTCCACTCTGGGCGAGGCCAGGAGTTCCCGGCAGGAGCAGGACTCCGAGCACAAGGACGCTGGACGGACGACGCAGGCGGTGACCGAAGACGGCAGCGAGGAACGCAGGCATATCACTCTCCTTGGACACGCGGACGGTGGCGCTGTCAGCTGGCAGTGGACGGCGTCAGGGCAGCCCCCTCACGTGCGGTATGGTGCCTGGATCCCGCCGCAATCAGGACCAGCCCGAGCGCCAGCCAGAACACCAGCACCCACATGGCCCCCTGTCCACCCGCGCCGCCGAAGAACGCCACGGAGCGCAGCAGGCGTCCGAACGCGCCCAGTGGCAGCAGCTGTCCCAGTGGGCCCCACCATCCCGGGAGCAGTTCCGGGGCGCTGGTGAGGGCTGAAAAGGGGTTTGAGAGCAGCAGCAGCAGCGCGCCCGCCACGCCCAGACCGCGCAGACCCAGCACGGTCTCCAGACCTGTGACCAGCGCCGCCACCGATCCCACGGCGAGAGCGATCACCACGCTGTTCAGCAGGTATGAGCCCGTCAGCGTATGGAAGCCGAACTGCATGACGCTCCCCATGGACAAGCCGGTGAGCAGCCCGACCAGCGACACTGCGGCCAAACGTGCACCAACTCGGTGCAGACGGGTAGAGATGAGCAGTCCGGTGACCATGCCGCTCAGCACCAGAGGCAGCACGGCGCCGATCAGTGTTGCCTGGCGAGGATCCTGGGCTGTGGCAGGGACCACGTCCTCCACCTGTGGAGCGCTGAACCCGGCGGCTGCCATGACGGTCCCCACCTGGGTGCCCAGGCCGCTGATGACGTTCGCCGCGGCAGGGCTGCCCGCCGAGGCGGTCAAGACCTTGAAGTCGGCGGGCCGTGCCGGATCAAGCAGGATGGCACCGTAGACCTCGCGCTGCTTGATGGCGAGCCGCGCCCGGGCCTCATTCTCATAGGTCGTGAGGGAAAATCCCCCCGGAACGCTGGTCTCCAGAAGGGCCGGCAGGCGAGAGGAGAGGGTGGCAGTGGTCACCAGGCCGACGGGCAGGTGGTGCGGGGCGGTGCGGTACGCTGGCCACGCGAACACCGTGAGCAGCGTGGTCACGATCAGGGGGATCAACAGACCAATGCCGAGGACGGTGACCAGCGCTCTGGGCGAGGGTGGGGGTGTCGGTCGCATGGTGCCTCCGCAAAAGGAATGTTCGTTCTTTTATGAGCGTACCCGGCTGACCGCGCCAAGTCAAGAGCGAACGTTCATTCTTTTTGACTATAGTGGCGGCAACGATGCCGAGGGTCTCTCAGGAACACCGCGACGAGCGCAAGGACGCCATTCTCACGTCAGCGGCCGGATGTTTCGCGCAAGACGGCTTCCACGCCACGAGCATGGCCGACATCATCCACGCCAGCGGACTCTCGGCCGGAAGCGTCTACCGCTACTTCAAGAACAAGGATGACCTCATCGCGGCCATCGTTGACCGCTACCTGGGCACCGTCATCGAGGCCGTCGTTGCCACCAGCAAGCGGGCGGACAGCCCGGCCGACGCGGTCGTGGAATCGCTGCGTCTCATTTCCTGGCGCCTCCACGCGACTCCTGACGAGCCATTGATCCGCCTGCTCCCGCAGATCTGGTCTGAAGCGCTTCGCAACGACGCCATCCGCTCCCGTGGTCAGGAACTCTACCGGGACCTGCTGGCCCACTTTGCCGCGCTGGTTCGGCGCGCTCAGGTGGCTGGCACGCTGTCACCAGATCTGTCCCCCGACGCCACGGCTCAGACCATGCTGGCCCTGATTCAGGGCCACCTGCTCCAGGCCATGTTGCTGGATGATATCGATCTCGACGCCTACGGATCGGCGGTACGGCGGCTCCTCGCTGGATGAGCCTGGCCCAGCATTTACCATGCGCGCGGCGATGGCACGGTGTTGGGATGGTGACGGCGGGAGAACCAGCACGGTGGCGGACTGAACCTGACCGGAGGCCACTGCGTCACCGCTTGCCAATGAACGACGCCCGGCACGAGGTTTGGCACGACCCCTGCTCTTCGGTCAGCGACCGAAAAGCGTAGGAACTGGTTCAAGGCACTGTCTACGTTCGACGCGTGGGGTGGCCCGGCCGTGTACCTGCTCGTCTCAGATGACTTCTGAGCCCCGGTAGACCTCGTTCTTTCACAGGATTCCCAATCCAAGGTGGTCCCTTGGGATGAGAGCCAGGTACGCCAGGACGTGCCCGGCTTCGTGGTGGGTGGTCATAACGTCTTTGAGTTCCTGTAGGCCGTGCTGGAAGGTTTCGAGGCGGGCAGACTCTGGCAGCGCAGGGTTCAGGAGGTCGCGCGTGAGGGCGTTCAGGTGCTGTCCGGGCGTGAGGTTGCGAGGTCGCTGTTGGTCGCGAGCACGTCATGCAGGGCAGCGCCGATCGCGGCGGCTTGTGCGCGCAGGGGGCGAGCGGACTCTGGCTGCTTCAGTGGTGTCGGTGTACCAGAGGACTTTTGAGCAAGGCCGCTTACCAGAAAGTCCAAGAGGTAAGATAAGGAAAACGGCGTTAGTCTTGTTTGCGTGAGTTCTGGAGGTCAGCAGCAAAGTGTGGTTTCGTTTGTTTCGTTTGGGTCGTTCATTTCGTAGACTGACCATCAGAGGTACCAGACCATGACCACCCCTTTTCTCCCAACGCCCGCCGACACCCAGGCCGCCCACACCCAACTCAAGCAGCTCCAGGCCCAGGCCGGACAGGTTCCCCCCCGACTCGCAGCACTGCTGGGCGATCTGCTCGGTCAGGTCGCGGCTGGCAAGGCCATCCACGTGGTCACGCTCGACGCGGAGATCGGAACGCAGCAGGCGGCCGACCTGCTGCACGTCAGTCGCCCGTACCTCGTGAAGCTCATCGACGACGGAGCCCTCCCGCACCGCAAAGTCGGCCCCCGTCGCCGGCTGGCCCTCGACGACGTTCTGGCCTACAAGGCGCGCCTGGATGGCCAGCGCCAGGCCGCCCTGCAGGCCCTGGCCGATGACCTGCAGGAGATGGATCTCGGTTGAGGCCGCTGGTCGCCCTGCTCGACGCTTCCGTCCTCTACCCGTCCCTGACCCGCAACCTCCTGATGCACCTCGGCACCGCCGGCATCATCGCTGCGCGCTGGAGCGACGCCATCCACGACGAGTGGATGACCAACCTGCTCGCCGACCGGCCGGATCTCACCCCAGAACGGCTGCAGCGGACGCTCGGCCTCATGCGCCAGGCCCTGCCTGATGCCACGGTTCAGGCCGACGAGGCCGTCACCACACGGCTCGTGTTGCCGGACCCGGGAGACCGTCACGTGTTGGCCGCATCGCTGGGCGCGGGAGCAGACGTGCTCGTGACGTGGAACCTGAGGCATTTTCCGGCGGCCGTACTCGAGCCCCACGGGCTGGAGGCGGTCACGCCAGATGAACTCGTGAGCCGCCACCTGGACGCCGCTGCTGTAGAGACACGCGCTGCAGTTGAGGCGCTGCGCCAGTCGTTGCGCCGGCCCCCCTACTCATGGACGGCCCTCGTCGATCGGCTCGAAGCGGTTGGTCTCACCGCCACGGCGCACAGGCTCCGGATGTGAGGCATTGGCGGCCCAGCATGCGTTCCATGTGGGCGTGAACTCGGAGACGCAGTTCGGTCGATATGCCATCCCTGTCAGAATCACCACCACAACTGCTGGTGCCCAAACACGTCCACCCTGATTCAACCAACGATTGCCCATGCTGACACGCTCACTGGAGTGTATTTGCGAGCAGTACACCCACGGGGTGGACGGTGACGGCCAGAGATCATCAGCTTTGGGGGAGAGGCAGGAGCTGCCTGATCAACGTCCATAAGTCGTCGGAGACAAGAGACATCCGCGAAGGCTGCACCCGGCAAATGAGGTTTTGTGCCGCACACTACGCTCTACACCCAAAAAGCCGGCTTTAGGGTGTAGGGTCGCGAACACTGTCGAGCCTACGCAGTATCGGGTCAGCACGGCGCTGTCCTCGAACACCACCAAGGTGGGCACTGTAGGAGGCCGGTGCTCCTTTGGCCTGATACTGATCGCGTTCCAACAACTGCGGTTTATCGTGGCGGCGGCGTCAGGTGAGCTGGGGACAGGGGGTTCACGGTGGTGACGCGGGCGGCGGGGAATAGCCGCGCTCTAGCGGCGGCGAGTCCAAGACTGACCTCTGACTGCGGTACACCGCGCCTTGGACGCTCAACTCTCCATCAACGACCGGACTCAGTGATGGTCAACGCCACAGCAAGGGATGGCGTCAGCAGCGGCGTCTGGACAGCGCCATCATCGTAACCGGGCCGCCGACGTCGGATCTGGTGGACGTGCAGCGCCGAATGCCCGCGTTGCTGCGCAAGGGCCTAAACGTGTGGCCAGATGCGCAGGCGCGGCCTTATGCAGGTCACCTCGGCCTGAGACCAGACCGCATTCGACGCTGCAGTCCCGAGGCGGCGCAACTCAAAGCGGCGGGCTGCATTCTCTGTCCAGATGGCCCTGACGTAACTCGCGGGTAGACGAGACCTTCTTCGCGAGCAAATGGCGTAGAGACAGTCAGGGCGGGTTCACCGACAATGCTGGCCCATAAGCAAGATTGGCGTGATAAGTCAGCTGGCGGGCTGAGATGAGAGATGTGTGTGCCGTGAGGCTGAACTCATGCAAAGTGGACCGTGGCCGCCATTTGACTGAAGCGAGATTTCAGCTTCCCAAGCATGCATGGCCGCGCTGCATTACAGACTGCATTCAGGCCTCATTGGGGGCCTCTCCACTCTCCGTCGCGTTCGGAGCTGGACACATTCGCCTGAAGGTCAGATGTCGTCGTACTTGCCTACCCTGGCATCGACTAAGCAACTGGGTCTTTTCGACCGTCGGCTGTCAGAGTGTTCCACCAACGGAGCGTCAACCTCTCAGCTTCCTGCTGCTCGCTGCGCTGTGAAGGAGTTCCATGCGACGATACTGGCTGGCCCTCGCCCTCTTGACCGCTCAGGCCGGAGGACAGGACCTGAGCCACGCCCCGCTGGTGCAGGGTGCTCCCCTGGAACTCGTGCACGCCTTCAGGGGTCACATGCCGGTGGGCGTGGCGGTCAACAGTCACGGGCGTATTTTTGTGTCGTTCCCGCGCTGGGAAGACCCCGTGCCCTATTCGATCGCCGAACTGCGCGGTGGCCGTGAGGTGCCGTACCCGGACGCGGAGATCAACACCACACCGATCCCTTACCAGGACAGCCACTTTATCGGCGTGCAGGGGCTCACGGTGGACGCCCGCGACCGGCTGTGGGTGCTCGACACCGGCACGTTTGACCTCGGCCCTATCCTGGACCAGTTCGCCCCCAAACTGGTCGGGATCGATACCGCGACCAACCGGATCATCCGCACCATCCGGTTCCCATCCACGGTGGTGCTGAGAAACACCTACCTGAACGACCTGCGTATTGACCTGCGCCATGGCCGGGACGGCGTGGCCTACATCACCGATTCCGGCGCGAAGTCAGGGGCTGGGATCATTGTGGTCGATCTGGCCAGTGGCCGCAGCTGGCGCAAGCTGACCGGCGACGCGACCGTCCTGCCGGTGCCTGGGTTCGTCTCATTTCCCGACGGTCAGGCGCTGCTGGAGCGGCCGCCCGGCGGTCTGGCCAGTCCGGTGTCCTTCGCCTCCGATTCCATCGCCATCAGTCCGAACGGGGAGTACCTGTACTACGCGCCCGTCGCGTCACGCCGCCTGTACGCAGTGCCCACCGCCGCACTGCGCGACGAGGCCCTCGGTGACGCCGCCGTGAAGGCGCAGGTGCGCGACCTGGGTGAAAAAGGAGTCTCGGACGGTCTGGCCGAGGACACCGCCGGCAACATCTACACCACCAACCATGAGTTGAACGCCATCTTCAAACGCCGCCCAGACGGTGAATTTGAGACCGTTGCGCGCGATCCCCGGTTGATCTGGCCGGACACGCTCTCGCTGCAGGGCGGCTACCTGTATGTGATGAACAACCAGCTCAACCGCCAGGCCAAGTACCACTACGGCGTCGACCAGCGGACTCCACCCTACGCCCTGTTCCGCCTGAAAATCTCCGCCCAGCCGGTGCTGCTGCGCTGACACCTCGCCTCTCACCCCACAGGAGTTCAGATGCTGCCGTTCCGCTCTGCACGTCGCGCTGCCCTCACCGTCACGCTGGGTCTCGCCGCTACGACTGCCTCCGCCCAGGGAACTCAGGATGGGTTCGTGAACTCTGGCGGGGCGCGGATCCATTACCGCGTTCAGGGTCAGGGGCCCGCCATGCTGCTGATCCACGGGTTTCCCCTGAGTGGCGAGTACTTCAAGAACAATGCCAGCGTCCTGAGCAGGACGTTCCGGGTGATCACCCTGGACCTGCGCGGCTTCGGGCAGAGCGCGGCGCCCGAAGCGCAGGCTTCGGTACAGATGTACGCGCAGGATGCCTTGGCAGTGCTGGACCGGCTGGACGTCCAGAAAGCCATCTTCGGCGGGATGAGCATGGGGGGGCCGGTCGTGTTCGAACTGTACCGCCGTGCCCCCGAGCGCTTCATGGGAATGGTGCTGATCGCCACGACCGCCAACCCCGCTTCCATCACCGAACAGCACCTATGGACCGGGATTGGCGCGCAGGCCCAGGCCAACGGCGTGCCCAGCATCGTGCCCGAGCTGATCAAGGACATGCTGACGGGCAAGACCCGGACCCAGCGGCCGCAACTGAAGGCCTTCCTTGAGGGTCTGATGAAGCAGTCCAGCCTGAACGGCGTGCTGGGCGGCTCGTCCACCCTGGCCACGCGGCCCGACAGCCTTCCCACGCTGAAAACCATCCGTGTCCCCACGCTGATCGTGGTCGGTGCCGAGGACACGGTGTATCCGCCGGCGTTCTCGCAGAAGATGGACCAGAACATCCCGAACGCTCAGCTGGTGGTAGTGCCGGGCGCGGCGCACGCCGTGAATATCGAGAACGCTGCTGCCTTCAATGCGGCTGTCCTGCAGTGGGCGCGGCGCAATGCCCTGCACTGAATTGTAACGATGCCGACCATCTCCAGAGGGCTTTCACCCCACTGACAGTTCTGGCAACTCAACTTTTGATAGGCCGGAGTTGCGCAGTAGGCGGCTTGAGTGTCTAGCCGCCTGCTGCGCAACTCCGGCCTCGCCGAGGTCACGTTGCCAGAACCCCTGAAGGTGACACCGTGCCACAGCCACTGGGGTGAATCATGAGGCAGCCGCGCACCGTGGTTTCTCGACATCGGTGGATCCATGCCCGACGCCTGCCTGCTTGACACGGCCGACCGGTCAAGTGATCTGGCTAGCACCCCGACGCTCCGGTCACACCAATCTGTGCTCCAGGACGTACCGGGTGACGGCGGCGCGGCCCCGCACCCCGAGCTTGCTGTAGATCGCGCTGACGTGGTCATTGACCGTGTAGACGCCAGAGCCGAGACGGCTCGCGATCTGCTTGTTGCTCAGTCCATCGGCCAGAAGCGCCAGCACTTCCCGTTCCCTGGGCGTGAGCGGCGTGCTGAGCTCCTGCCGCCGGATCTCTGGTAACTGTTCGGGCGCCGGGGCCACGCTCTGACTCCAAAGGATCTGGCGGGCCAAGTCGTACGCGTCGGCCTCAGGCAGGCGACGCCCCTCCTCCAGATGACGCTGTAGGTCATCGGCGCCCAATTGGCGAGCGAGTTCATGCAGTCCCGGCGCGAAGAGCTGCTCTTCCCACGGCGCAACGAGACTGCGTTTGCGCCGCAGCGTCTGCATGGCTCCCCACAGCATGGCGCCCCGCCCCGCATCATGCCGGTACGCCGCGAGGTACGCCAGCCCCTGCCACGCCGCGGCGCGCATAGCCTGAATGCCAGCCTGTTCCGCATATTCCAGCGCCTCACCCAGGAGCGCTGCCGTGGGCTCTATCACGCCCTGGCGCAACGCCAGGCCAGCGGAGGCGATTCCTATCCAGCCGAGCAGGCTGCTCTCTTGCAGCGTGTTGGCGTGCAAGCGCGCATCAATGAGATTCTGGTTCGCTTCGTCCAGGCGGCCATCAAGCACATTGATCCACCCGAGCATGATCAGGTCGAGCGTCAGGAGCCACCGATCGGCGTGCGCGTCCGCCAGCGTCTGGCTGGCGGTCACCGACTCACGGGCCAGGGCCAGATCCGTGGCGAACACGCTCTGCGAGTACACGTTCCGGGCATGTGCCTCCCCGCTCGGGTCGCAGGCGGCGCCAAAGTCGGCTGCAGCGGCCAGTGCCGTCTGCCTGGCCTCCGCGTACTGTCCCTGTCGGTACGCCATGCCGGCGACCGCACACCGCACCCAGCCCCGCGCCTTCCGGCTCAGGTCAGCGCTGTCCAGAGCAGCGAGCAGCAACGGCTGCGCGTCGTATTCGGCCCGCTGCGACCACATCCAGCCCAGATGCCGTGAAAAGTCTCCAAGCCGCTCAGGGCTGTTGGCCAGGGCCTCCCGCATGGCGGCCAGGATGTTCGCGCGCGAGCCGCTGAGCCGCTGGTACCAGCGGGCCTGATTGTCCCCCTGCAGGGCAGGGCCGATCAGGTCCAGGCGGGCGAGTGCGTACGTCATGTGCCGCTGGCGCATGGACGCAAGTTCACCGGAGGCCGCCAGCCGCTCACGGGCATACTCGCCGAGGGTCTCCAGCATGCCGTAGCGGGCCTCGTCTCCTTCGTACCGCTGCACGAGGCTCTTTTCATGCAGGGAGGCGAGGCCCTCGAGGACGTCGGTGTCCCCATCCACGTTGCACACGGCCTCGGCCGCCTCGAGGGACCAGCCCCCCACGAACACGCCCAGGCGCGCGAACAGGCGCTGCTCGGGCAGGGCCAGCAGATCAAAGCTCCAATCAATGGCGGCCCGCAGCGTCTGCTGGCGGCTTGGCAGGTCGCGCGCTCCACCCTGCAGCAGGGCCAGGCGGTTGTCGAGCCGGGCAAGCAGCGTGGTGGGCGGCAGCAGCCGGATGCGCGCTGCGGCCAGTTCGATGGCAAGGGGAAGGCCGTCGAGGCGCCGGACGATCTCGGAGAGCACCTCCAGCCGCTCCGGCGTGGGTGAGAAGTTCGGCTGCACCGCGCGTACGCGCTCCAGGAACAGGTGCAGCGCCTCGCCGCCGCCGCCAGGGCCGGGCAGCGAGAGGGGCGGCACCGCGTACTCGTGCTCGCCGTACAGGCCCAGCCGCTCCCGGCTGGTCACCAGGACGCTCAGGTCGGGCGCCGCGCGCATTAGGGCGGCCACGGCCGGCGCCGCCGACAGCACCTGCTCGAAATTGTCCAGAACGATGAGGCGCTGCGATTCGGCCAGGAAGTCGCACAACACCTCCAGCGACGGCCGCTGCGATTCGTGCAGGTGCAGCGACGCGCCCAGGGCACCCAACACCCCCGCCTGCTCGGTGACGTCAGCGAGCGGGACAAAGACCACGCCGTCTGGGTATGCGCTGGCCAGCTGCCGGGCGACCTCCAGCGCCAGCCGGGTCTTGCCGACGCCGCCTGGACCAGTCAGGGTCAGCAGCGAGACGTCCGGATTCTCCAGCACACCCCTGATCTGCGTAACCTCCACGCCTCGCCCGACGAGTGGGGTGGCCTGAGTGGGCAGCGCATGGTGGGGGAGCACAGAACCGGACGGCGATGACATGGACACCTGACTTTCAGTGGAATACCAGACGTTCATAGGGATGCGGGGCGGCGCCACCGCCGCCGGCGCGGTGTGGAGGGTGGAACCCAGCATAGCGCTGCCGGCCTCCCCCCAGAAGTGAGGGGTCCACAGCTCCCCCGTCACCGCGGCTCCCCCCAGACCCTCAGGATGTGCCGGCACCCGGCTCTGCTTTAGGGTGCAGGCAGGTCAAAACGCACTGCACAGGGTTCCACCGCCAGACCGCTGGCGTTCCCCGCGTCTGCTCTGTCTCCATCTCAGTTCCCCACTGGCCCCAGCGCCATCGGGCGGACGGCCCCCATCTCTGGAAGGTCTGTCATGTCGTATGCGAGCTTCACACCCCAGCCTCCCTGCGCGCTGATCCTCGGTGCCGGCTTCACGGCCGGCGCGCACCTGGAGGCCCTGCGGCGCCTGGGGATTCCGGTGGCTGGCGTGGTCGGCAGCGACCCCGCGCGCACCGGGGCAGTCGCGCACCGGTATGGCGTGCGCGCCTATCCGGACACCTGGACGGCCCTGCACGACCCGACCGTGACGGTCGTCCACGACTGTGCGCCCAGCGACGTGCATGTGGAGCTGAACCTCGCGGCACTCAAGGCCGGCAAGCACGTGTTCTCCGAGAAGCCGTTGGGCGTGACCGCGCACGAATCGCGCCGGCAACTGGACTACGCCCGGGTGAGCGGCCTGCGGCACGGCGTGCACTTCACCTACCGGGGCTACCCGATGGTGCGCGAACTGCGGCACCGGGTGCGCTCGGGCGACCTGGGCGAGGTGCGGTACCTGCGCGGGCACTACCTTCAGGACTGGCTGCTCTCGCCGGAGGACTACAACTGGCGGCTGGAGTCCAGCGCCGAGGAGACCCGCGCGCTGGGCGACATCGGCTCGCACCTGCTCGACCTGGCGCGCTTCGTCACGGGTCTGGAGGCCACCGGCGTCCTGGCGCGCCTGAGCCGGATGCACCCCACCCGATACCGGCCTGCCGGGCCCGGCACGCCGCAGGTGCCCTTCGACGTGGAGGCGGAGGATCAGGCGACCCTGATCCTCGAGTACGGCCCGGACGTGACTGCGACCTTCGAAGTGGCGCAGGTGTATGCCGGGCACCGCAACGACCTGAGTCTGGAGGTCATCGGTACGCGTGGCAGCGCCCGCTGGCAGCAGGAGACTCCGGAGCAGGTGTGGCTGGCTCAAGCGGGCCACCCCGACGGGGTGCTGCACAAGTCCAGCCTGCTGTGCGCGGACGCGCTGGAGCACATGCACTACCCCGCCGGTCATCCCGAGGGCTATGCCGACGCCCTGACCAACGGTATCCGCGCGTACTACGCCGCGCTCTCCGGTGAGGACAGCAGCTACCCGACCTTCGAGGACGGACACGCCGCCGCGCTGACGGTCGCAGCCGCGGCGCGTAGCCACACCGAACGCCGCTGGGTGGCGATCCGTGACCTCGAGCCCAGGTCTCCCACACCTCCCAGTCGCCCCACTCCACAAGGAGCCCCGTCATGACCCCACCCGTCCCACAGGCCGCGCTGATCGGCATCGGTTTCATCGGGCAGGCCCACCTGGAGGCGCTGCGTCGCCTCGGCATTCCCATCGCCGGCGTGCTCGGACACGAGGAGAATTACACCCGGCGCGAGGCGGCCCGGCTGAACCTGCGCCCGTACGTCTCGCTGGACGAGCTGCTGGCCGATCCGGCGGTGGACGTCGTGCACCAGTGCGGCCCGAACGACGTGCACGCCACACAGAACCTGTGGGCCCTCGCGGCGGGGAAGCACGTGTTCAGCGAGAAACCCCTGGGCGTGAGCAGCGGCGAGACCGCCCGGCAGCTCCAGGCGGCCCGCGCCTCCGGGCGACAGACAGCCGTCAATTTCACTTACCGGGGCTACGCGGCGGTGCAGACCCTGCGCGACCTCGTCCGGGGCGGGGAGCTGGGCGAGATCGTCTCCCTGCGTGGGCACTACCTGCAGGACTGGCTGCTGTATGCCACGGACTTCAACTGGCGGGTCGGTGCGCCCGCCCACGAGACCCGCGCCGTGTCGGACATCGGCTCACATCTGAGCGATCTGGCGCGGTACGTCACCGGGCTGGAACCGCGGCGCGTGCAGGCGCGCTTCTCGACCCTGCACGCCGAGCGCCGCCGGCCGCTGGGCACGCTCCAGACCTTCGCGAGTGGCGGCACCGAGACCGAGGCCTTCACCGTGACCACCGAAGATCAGGCGAGCCTGTGGGTGGACTACGGCGGCGTCCACGCGAGCTTCGAGCTCTCGCAGGTCGCGCCCGGTCACAAGAACGATCTGGCGCTGGAGATCCTGGGCACACGTGGGAGCGCCCGCTGGCGCCAGGAGCGGCCCGAGGAGATCGACCTCTCCTCCCGTGACGACCGCCGCACAGTGCAGCTCAAAGACACGGGCCATCCCTTCACCCACTACCCGTCCGGGCATCCGGAGGGCTATCCAGATGCCATCACCAACGTGCTGCGCGCCTTTTATGCTGGCCTGTCCGGCACGCCAGACCCGCGCATCGCCCGCTTCGAGGACGGCCACGCCGCCGCCCTGTTCGTCGAGGCGGCCTACGCGAGCCACCTCACTGGCCAGGCGGCCGAAATCGGGGCTGCCCTGGATGTTTCCGTATGACCCCCGGTCTGCAGAGGGAGCCCCCGTGACCGCCCGCTGAGCCGCCCCCACCCCGAGCCCGTTTACCCGTCAAGCCAGGACAGCTCTCCGCGGCGCTGGCAGGAGGTTCACACTATGAGATTCGGCTACCAGACCAACACTTGGGGAGGCGTCGTCGGGCACCCGGCGGGCGTCACGAGCATCAAGGACCTGTTCTATCTCACGCCCGGATCGGATCAGGAGGCGCTGCGCGACATCGCGGCCGCCGGGTACCAGGGCGTGGAACTGTTCGACGGCAATCTGATGGCCTACCAGGGCCGCGAGGACGACTTCCGGAGCTTCCTGACGGCAGGGAACCTCAGCCTGATCGCGGTGTACTCGGGGGCGAACTTCATTTACGACGACGTGCTGGAGGACGAGTTCTGGCGCATCGAGCAGGCCGCACGCATCGGCCAGACCTTCGGGGCCGAGTTCCTGGTGCTCGGCGGCGGGGCCAAACGGCACGGCGGTCCACGTGAGGACGACTACACGAAGCTCGCCCACGGCCTCGACCGCGCCGCCGAGCTCGCCCGGACCTTTGGACTGACCGCGCTGTACCACCCACACCTGGGCACGCTCGTGGAGGGCCCCGAGGCGCTGGAGAAGGTCATGTCGCAGTGCACCATCGGCCTGTGCCCGGACACCGCCCACCTCGCGGCCGGCGGAAATGACCTGCCGATCCTGATCCGGACGTACGCGGACCGCATTCCCTACATCCACCTCAAGGGCCTGAGCCGCGATCCCTTCGGGTTTGTGCCCCTTGACGAGGATCCCGAGATGGCCGCCATCTGGCAGGCACTGCAGGACATCCACTTCGACGGCTGGGTCACCGTCGAGCTCGACAGCCACGCCGATCCGAAGGGTGCCGCGGCGCGCAGCCTCGCGTGGCTCCAGGCCCGCACGGCCGTTTCCACGGACTGACGCCCCATCTTCCCGCCCATTCATCCCACCCCAGGAGTTCACCATGAAGCACACAGCCAAGCTCGCCCTCGTCGCCGCCGCACTCGTCACCGCCGCCCTCGCTCAGGGGGTGGATCCACAGGCCGCCCTCAAGGAGCTCGCCACGAAGGTCTACTCGAAAGGCCCCTCCGGCGAATCTCCCTCACCCGCGTCCAGCGTGACCCTGACCCCGGCGGAGATCGCCAAGGTGAAGGCCATGAACGCCACGGCCGCGATCGTGCTGCACTACGGCGGCAACGACTGGAGCAACGCGCAGGTGGACGGCCTCAAGGCCCAGTTCGCCAAACTCGGCATCAAGGTCATCGCCGTGACGGACGCGAACTTCAAGCCGGAAAAACAGGTGTCCGACATCGAGACGGTGCTGGCGCGCAAGCCGAGCATCATCGTGTCCATCCCGACCGATCCCGTGGCCACAGCCGCGTCGTACAAGAAAGCGGCAAAGGCCGGCGTGAAACTGGTGTTTATGGATAACGTCCCCAGCGGACTCAAAGCCGGAACGGACTACGTGAGTGTTGTTTCCGCCGACAATTACGGCAACGGCGTGGCCTCGGCACACCTGTTGGCGCAGCAACTGGGCAGCAAGGGGAACATCGGCGTGATCTTCCACGCGGCGGACTTCTTCGTGACCAAACAGCGCTACGACGCCTTCAAGGCGACCATCGCAAAGTACCCCAACATCAAGATCGTGGCCGAGCAGGGCATCGGCGGGCCGGACTTCGCCGGTGACGCGGAGAAGGTCGCGTCGGCCATGCTGACCCGCAACCCCAACCTGAACGCCATCTGGGCCGTGTGGGACGTACCGGCCGAGGGCGTGATGAGCGCCGCGCGCACCGCCGGGCGCAAGGACCTGGTCATCGCGACGATGGACCTCGGGAAGAACGTCGCGCTGGAGATGGCCAAGCAGGGCGGCATGGTGCGCGGCCTGGGCGCCCAGCGCCCCTACGACGCCGGTGTGACCGAGGCGAACCTCGCCGCGTACGGCCTGCTGGGCAAGAAGGCCCCCGCGTACGTCGCCCTGAACGCGCTGCCCGTCACGCGCGCCACGCTGGCCACCGCGTGGAAGCAGGTCTACAACAAGACGCTGCCCAGCGACATCCAGTCCGTCCTGAAGTAAGTCCTCCCGGGGCCGCGCTCCCTGCGCACGGCCCCACTCTGATCCCGCCCACCCTGATTCTGGAGGTACCACCATGACCGCATCCAGCATTCCTCAGCTCAACGTCGGCCTGATCGGCGGGGGATTCATGGGCAAGGCCCACTCGCTCGCGTACGCCGCCATGCCCATGTTCTTCTGGCCCGCGCCCGCCATCCCGGTGCGTCACACGATCGCGGAGGTCACCGACGACCTGGCCGCCGGGGCCGCCGCCCGCTTCGGCTTCCAGCACTCGACCGGCGACTGGCGCCGCGTGATCGACGATCCGAACATTCACGTGGTGGACATCGCCACGCCGAACAACTCGCACGCCGAGATTGCCATCGCGGCCGCGCAGGCCGGCAAGCACATCCTGTGTGAAAAGCCGCTGGCCCCCACGGTGGCTGAGGCGAAGGCCATGTACGAGGCGGTCAAGGCGGCGGGCGTGGTCAACATGGTCGCCTTCAACTACCGCCGCACGCCCGCTGTGGCGCTGGCGCGCAAGTACATCGAAGAGGGCCGCATCGGCAAGGTGCTAAGCTTCCGGGGCACATACCTTCAGGACTGGTCGGCCGACCCGAGCGGCCCGCTGTCGTGGCGCTTCCAGAAGAAGATCGCCGGTTCCGGCGCGCTGGGAGACATCGGCACGCACGTGGTCGATCTGGCCCGCTACCTGGTGGGCGAGATCAGCGCCGTGAACGCCATGATGCACACCTACATTCAGGAGCGGCCTCTGCAGTCCGGAGGCGCGGACAAGCTCGGTGCGAGCGACAAGAACGCCGGCGGACCGAAAGGTGCCGTGGACGTGGACGACGAGGTCATGACCCTGCTGCGCTTCGAGAACGGCGCGGTCGGCTCGCTCGAGGCCACCCGCAACGCCTGGGGCCGCAACAACTACATCACCTTCGAGATCCACGGCACCGAGGGCACCCTGCACTTCAACTATGAGCGCCGCGACGAGTTGCAGGTCTTCTTCAACAGCGATCCCGGCGACGCCCGCGGCCTGCGCACGGTGTACACCGGGCCGGCGCATCCCTACGGCGAGGGCCTGTGGCCGATCCCAGCGCTGGGCATCGGCTACGGCGAGACCAAAATCATCGAGGCATACGACCTGTTCACCGCCATCACCACCGGACGCCCGGTGCGCCCGGACTTCGAGGACGGCTACAAGACCGAACTCATCGCCGACGCCATCGTGCGCTCTGCCCAGGAGCGGCGTGAGATCGACGTCGAGTCCATCGGCGTCCCGAGAGAGACGGCGGGCGTCTGAGCTGAAGCAGGTGGGCTGGTCATGTGACCGGCCCACAGGAGGACATCCATGACGGCCCAGACCACCGACCATCTCTCCACCCCGCCCCCCGGCCCCCTGGCCGTGGAACTGCGCGGCATCAACAAGGCTTTCAACGGCGTCCGCGTGCTGGAGGGCGTGGAGTTCAGTCTGCGCGCCGGGGAGGTGCACGCCCTGATGGGCGGCAACGGTGCCGGGAAATCCACCCTGATGAAGATCCTCCAGGGGGTGTACCAGCCCGATGCCGGCGAGGTGATCGTCGGCGGGCAAGCCGTGCACCTGGGCTCGCCCAGCCAGGCCGAGGCGCACGGCGTCGCCATGATCTTTCAGGAGTTCAGCCTGATTCCGACCCTCACGGCCGCGCAGAACATCTTCCTGAACCGCGAGCCACGCGGCGCACTGGGGTCCATCGACGACCGCGAGGCCGTCCGCCGCGCCCGCGAGATCTTCAAGGACATGGGCGTGCAGATCGACCCGACCCGGACGGTCAGCGACCTGTCGACGGGCGAGTGGCAGCTGACGGAGATCGCCAAGGCGCTGAGCAAGGACGCGCGGGTGCTGATCATGGACGAGCCCACGGCGGCCCTGTCAGCCACCGAGGTCGCCACGCTGTTCCGCCTGGTCGACGGCCTGAAGGCGCGTGGGATTGCCATCGTCTACATCACACACCGCATGGACGAGGTCTTCGAGGTGGGTGACCGCGTCACCGTCATGCGCGACGGTAAGGCCGTGCTGAGCGGCGAGACCCGCAACCTCAGGATCGAGGACGTGATCGAGCACATCGTGGGCCGCCGCATGGAGGGCGCCCTGGAGTACGTGGGTCGCAACGTGAACCGCGCGGGCGCGCCGCTTCTGGATGTCCAGAACCTGAGTGCCGAGGGGCTCAGCGGCGTGACCCTGCAGGTGCATCCGGGCGAGGTCGTAGGCCTCGCCGGCCTGATGGGCAGTGGGCGTACCGAGCTGGCCGAGGCGCTGTTCGGCGTGAGGCGCGTGACGGGCGGCCAGATCACGCTGGACGGCCAGCCTGTTGTGAACCGGAGCCCGGAGGCCGCCATCCGCCACGGCTTTGCGCTGGTCCCTGAAGACCGGCGTGTGCAGGGCCTGGTGCTCGACCACACGGTGTACGAGAACCTGCTGCTCCCACAGCTCGGGCGATTCCAGGGGGGCGGCGTGATGCGCGACGGCCCTGGCCGCGACTACGCCCGCGAACTGATCGAGCAGTTGCGGATCAAGACCGATGGCCCCGACAAGCAGGCACGCCTGCTGTCGGGGGGAAACCAGCAGAAGATCGTGCTGGCCAAGTGGCTTGGTAACGATCCGCGGATCCTGATCCTCGATGAGCCCACGGCTGGGGTCGACATCGGCTCCAAAGCCGAGATCATCGGGCTCATCCGTTCACTGGCCGACGCCGGCAAGGGCGTGCTCTTGATCTCCTCGGAATTCCAGGAACTGCTGGCCGTATCCGACCGCGTGCTGCTGATGCAGGGCGGGCGCATCACCGGCGAACTGCTGCGTGAACACATCGCGCAGGAAGAAGACCTTCACCACGCCCTGCAAGGAGGCGCTGTCCATGACCACTCTGCCTAACGCGGCCGCAGCCCGGCGCTCCCCTCTCGCCAACTGGCGCTCCTACGTGGTGTATGTGGGTTTCGCACTGGTGTTCCTCTTCTTCTCGATCTTCCTGCATGACGCTGGCTTCCTGTCCAGCAACAACCTGCTGAACATCGTTCGCCAAACGGCGACCATCTCGGTGATGGCCGTCGCGATGACCTTCGTGATCGCCTCCGGGGAAATCGACTTGTCGATCGGCAGCGTGGCCGGACTGTCGTCCGTGCTCGCGGCGCTGGCGATTCCGCACGTCGGGCCGGTCGGGGGGGCCGTGGCTGGTCTGGCGGGCGGCGCGCTGATCGGCCTGATCAACGGTTCGCTGGTGACCGGGCTGGGCATCCCCTCGTTCCTGGTGACCCTGGGCATGCTGGGCATCGCCAACGGCGTGGCGCAGTGGATCACCGCGACAGCGCCCGTGCCGATCCTGAACGACGCTTTCAACAACTTCTTCGGCTCCGGCGACCTGGGCCCCATCCCCTCGCTGTTCCTGTGGACCCTCGTCGCGCTGGGCATCGGGCACTTCCTCCTGCGCCGCACCTCGTTTGGCCGCAGCGTGCTGGCAGTCGGCGGGAACGCCACCGCCGCACGCTACAGCGGCATCAACGTTGCACGCACCAAACTGATGGTGCTGGTCGCCTCCGGCACGGTGGCTGGCCTGGCCGGCATGCTCTACGCCGGACGCCTGAATTCCGGACGCTTCCAGTGGGGCCAGGGCGACGAGCTGTCGGTTATCGCCGCCGTGATCCTGGGCGGCACGCCCCTCTTCGGCGGCGCTGGCACCGTCTTCGGCGCCGTGCTGGGGGCCCTGATGATCGGGCTGATCAACAATGGCCTGATCCTGATGGGCCTGGAGTACAGCCAGCAGCTGATCATCCGCGGCGTGATCATCATTCTCGCCGTGGCCCTGGCCCGGCGCACATAAACCTCTCGCGCTGCTGTTCAGGAGACCCCATGAGTCCAATCAACCTGCTGGCTACCCTGACGCCGGCGCCCGGCCAGGCTGCTGCTCTGCGTGCCGGCCTGCTGGCGATCACCTCCCCTTCACGTCAGGAACATGGCTGCGAGCGCTACGAGGTGCTCGAAAGCGGTGAGGACGATACCCTGCGTTTTCACGTCATTGAACGCTTCACTGACGCCGCCGCTCTTCAGGCCCATGGCGACAGCGATCATTTCCGCGCCTTCAGCGCCCACTTCAGCGAGTGGCTCGCCGGCCCACCCGAGGTCATTCGGGCGCGGGAGCTCTCAGCGTAGGGGACGTCAGACACCGGCGAGGGGTTGAGGCACGGTGTTGGCCAGAGGCGAACGGAGAAGGGTCAGCAGGGCAACCACCTGGCGGCCTCGGTATCCCGGTGCGGTTGGTCGAGGACGACCAGTACAACACCGTGCTCGTCTCACGCTCCGTTTCCCCTATCCGCTGATCGCGTCCTCAGAGGAGCTGGCGTCTGCCGCCCCCTTGTACCTGCCGGCTCACGAGATGAGGCGACGGGCAAGGGCGGGGGGAAGACGGAATTGCCCCGGTGTCCATTGCCCGGGAAACCCAGCGCTCGCCCGCGCCGAGGTGGGTCCGCGGACGCCTCATCTGCCCTGGCGCTGGGCGCGGCGCCAGACGTCCAATCCGACCGGAAGGAGGCCCGCCGCCGTGAGCAGCCCCATCACACCGAGGGCGGGCAGACCGCCTGCGAAAGCCGCGACGACCAACGCCAGAGCCCCCGCGAGAAGGTTCCAACCCACCTGCGGGACATGCCAGCGACTGCCTGAGGTCGCGTATGCCCAGTTGATGACCGCAAGCGCCACGAAGCACAGCGCGGTGGCCCCCGCCAGCAGCCAGCGCGACGGGTCGGACAGGGCCGGTTGCGCGGCCTCGCGGATGGCGTGCATGACGCCCATCGCCCCGGCCCCGATGCCCACCGTGAAGGGCAGGTGGGCGTACAGCCAGACGTTGTATGGTCCGGTGCGGCCCTCCCTGACCGCCTGAACCGGCGCCCCGTCCGACGTCTCGAAGTACACCCACCACACTGCGAAGGCCAGCAGCAGCGCCAGGGCCGCAATCCCCGCCGCCGGACCCTGGGTCTGCTGGCGCAGGCCCTCCACCACACCCACGGTGCTCTCGCCCAGGACGATCAACGTGAAGTTCCCGAAGCGCTCCTGGAGGTGCCCGGTGTTGGGCGGGAACCGGACGTTCCAGCCCGCCAGGACCAGCGGGGTGCCGACATCCACCAAGAAGGCGGCGCCCCACAGCCAGAAGCAGCCAGGTGCGGGCACCACCGCCGAGACCAGCCACAGCAGCGCCGCGAGGCCATAGCCCAGCGCGAAGCGTGAGGAGGCTCCCCGCGCCTGAGGGGCTGCCCGCGCCGCGTGGGCGTAACTGAGGGCCAGGACCAGCCGGAACGCCCCGTAGGCGAGTGCGAACCCGGCCGCCCCCGCCCCCAGGGCGTCCTGTGCCCGCAGGGCGAGCGTCAGCGCCAACCCCATCTTGACAAGCGTGACCAGGCGGTCACTCAGGTCATCGGTGCCGAAGCGGTCCACGTAGTAGACGTAGCCGACCCAGGCCCACCAGACCGGGACCGACAGAACCAGGAAGCCCACGACGGCACTTCCCGTGACGCCGCCTTCCAGCCGCCGCGCCACCTGGTCCACCGCCACCACGAAAACGAGGTCGAAAAACAGCTCCATCCACGTCGTCTTGCGCTCCCCCTGCTCGCCGGTCCGCAGGCGCGGGGGATCAAAGAGCGGCCGGTCGGGACGCCGCCAGGTGCCTGGGGCCGTTTCGTCTCCCAGTTCGTTGGTGCTGCCTGGAATCCTGTCCACGTCTCACCTCGGCCAGGAACTCGTCAAGATGTGAGCGCGGAAGGAAGGCAAGACCGTGCTCGTCGCCCACCGTCCCGTGCCCAGCTCGCGTGCCGCCCCACATCCTTCCTCGACGCCGGGGTCCCGGCGCGGCGGCCCATCCCGGCGGGCGCGAAGATGCCGCGAGACGTGTCCGAAACGGTGTGGGTGACCAGACCACGCTGTGCGTGCCAGACGGCCCCAACGCCTCGGACACCTGCGGGATCGTTCAACTCGCCGTGGTGGGGTCATCCGGCCGGGGCAGGGTCGAGGCCGGTTCGTGGCCCTGCTCCGGCCCCACCCTCTTGCCGGCCGTCAGGGGGTGAAAACCGCGCGCACGATGCCGTCTTCTTTGTTCTTGAACATGTCGTAGGCGCGCGGCCCGTCCTCCAGCGAGAAGCGGTGCGTGGCGAGGTAGGAGGGATCGAGTTCGCCCTTCACCGCGTGCTCCAGCAGTCTGGGGAGGTAGTGCTGGCCGTGCTGCTGGGCGGTGCGCACCGTCAGGCCCTTGTTCATGATCACCCCGACGGGAAACTTGTCCATCACGCCGTATACGCCCAGGATGGACAGCGTGCCCCCCTTGCGGACCGCCATGATGGCCTGCCGCAGCGCCTGCCCCCGGTCGGTCACGAGGCGGAGCGTCTGCAGAGCCTTGTCGTACAGGTAGCCAGGCCCGGTGCCGTGCGCCTCCATCCCCACCGCGTCGATGCAGGCGTCGGGGCCGCGCCCCCCGGTCATCTCCTGCAGGATGGCGAGCACGTCGGGCGTTTCAGCGTAATTGATGGTCTCCGAGCCGATGTGTTCACGCGCCATCTTCAGCCGCTCCGGGAAGCGGTCGATGGCGATGACCCGCTCGGCCCCGAGCAGGAAGGCGCTCTGCTGGGCCATCAGCCCCACCCCGCCGCAGCCCCACACCGCCACGATGTCGCCCGGCTTGATGTCGCAGAAGTCGGCCCCCATATAGCCGGTGGGGGCCGCGTCGGACAGAAAGAGCACCTGCTCGTCGCGCAGCCCGTCGGGGACGTGGAAGCAGCCCACGTCGGCGTGCGGCACCCGCATGTACTGCGCGTGCGATCCGGCGTAGCCCCCGAACGCGTGGGTATACCCGAAACACGCACCTGTCGGGTAGCCGAGCAGCGGTGCCTGCAGCTCGGCGTTGGGGTTGGTGTTGTCGCACAGCGAGTACAGGTCGTGCTGGCAGTACCAGCAGTCCCCACAGGCGACGAAGGACGGCACGACCACCCGGTCGCCCTTCTTGACCTTCTTCACCTCGGGGCCGACGTCCTCAACAATCCCCATGAATTCGTGGCCGATCACGTCGCCGGGCACCATGCTGGGCACGTACCCGTCGATGAAGTGCAGGTCCGAACCGCAGGTGGTGGACATCGTGATTCGCAGGATCACGTCGTGCGGGTTGACGATCTCGGGGTCGGGGACGGTCTGGACTCTCAGGTCGTTCACGCCTTCCCAGCAGAGTGCGCGCATAGGGGTTCTCCTTGGGTTCGCTGCGGTGCAGTGGAGGTCGCGCCCGTTCCGGTCGGCTCCTGTGGTGCCCAGGAGTCGACCCGACCAGACGGAGCAGGAAGGGCCTGCGGTTTCTGGAGGTGGAGGGATCGGTGCTCGTCCGACGCCCTCCGGGACGGACGGAAGCCGGATCAGGCGGTGGCGGCCCGGCCCGAGGGGTTGCGGTCTAGCGTGGGAATCTCGCCCGTCTCGACCAGGCTCTTGAAGCGGCGCAGGGCGTCGCCCGCCAGCGTCCTCGGCACCAGACCGTTCAGGGCCTTGGCTGCCGCCGCGCCGGGCGGCTGGAAGTGCAGGTGGAGCGTGACTTCGGAGCCGCGGTCACCCGGCGCGGGGCGAAAGCGCACCTCGCCCCGGTTGGGCAGCTCGGTGCCTGGAAGCGACTGCCAGCTCAGCAGTTCTCCCGGGCGGTCATCCACGATCTGGGTGTCCCAGGAGAAGCTGCGCCCACCGGGCACATGCACCGTCCAGTGCGCCCGGTCTTGATCCGTCTCGGTGATCACGGCGAAGTGTTCCATCACGCGTGGCAGGTGTCCCGCCCCGCGCCTGAAGCCGTAGAGCTCGTCGGCGGATCGGCCGATGGTCACGGAGCGTGTCACCTCGCTCGTCTTCGCCCCGGCCTGACCCGGCCGCCTGGCCAGTTCCCGGTACAACAGCGCACCGCCCGTGAGCGCCAGCGCCGCACTGCCGAACGAGACGCGCCGCAGCCCGAGCGCCAGCAGGGCCCCGCCCAGGATCAGGGTGCCCCGGCGCTGCTCCCGGCTCGCCTCGCCGGCTCCCAGCGCCCCCTTGAGTGCGTCGGCCATTCCGCCTCCTCTGTGCTGGCTCACCTGTGCGCGAAGGGAGCTGGCGTCGTTGTTGGGTTTCCATGCCACCTGGTTGTCTACGTGGTCGCCCAGACCGGTATAGGAAGTTGAGATCACCCCATGACATGTCGTCGGTTTTCCCTGAACGAACACGTGTGATGTACCCACATGGCAAAGGCTGGAGGAAAGGCACGTGGACGGTTTGACCAGCGCGGCCAGCAGGCGAGGCGTCGCGATGTCGTCCCGCTCCTCTGTATCCATCCTGCCAATCATTGGCGTCCCCTGCGTCCCTATCGGATAAATTGCAGTTCACCCGCTTTCTTATCGAGTTCTGAGCCGGCCTCAAGGGGTGTTCATCTCAGCGCTGAGGAGCTCTTATACCTAGAAGTTGCTGGGTTGAAGATGGTGCCGTTACACAACAGGAAAAAGGGCAGTGAGCGGGAGAAGATACATCAGCAATGCGTCGTTCTCTGGCGCAACGCTCCAACCACACGCCTCGCGTGGCCGATCGCCGGGCAACCGTGCTCTTTGCTCAGGTGCCCCAATTCTCGACTCCAGCCTCAGCTTCAACGACTGGCGTGAGAGGCGCGATGAGCCGATTCACAGTGCCTGCAACCGTGACCTCCCTTCGAACCGCAGGTGCGCGAGATCGTCGCCGCCGAAACGTGTGGGGCTAAGCGTTGTGGCAAGTTATTGGCGTGCAGGGAGCGGGTGGCCTTGATTTGGCAGGTGGCCTGAGATTCAGGCCACCTGCTCTACCACGTGAACGCAGTGTGTTGCTGGTGACGGCGATGGCGAGCGGGGACAGTCGAGCAAGCGGGGTAGTGGAGGGTCGTGATCAGGGCGTGCAGATCGAGAAAGCTCTGTGCTCGTTGTCGTGAACGGACGCCTCGCTGCTGACGTTCCTGCTGCCGGGTCGGCCGATGAGACTGCAGGGTCAGGTTGTTGCAGCGCGCCGTGGAGATCACGTGGACGTGCTCCACGCTGTGAAGCACGTGACGTTCCCCTAGGGCGGCGCCGTAACTCCAGAGCTTATCCGTGTGAACGACCTCTGGCACGTCGTATTCGCCCAGCAGTCGCTGGAGAAAGGATCTGGCGGCCTCGGTATCCCGGTGTTCTTGCAAGTAGACGTCCAACACGGCGCCGCGCTCATCCACGGCCCGCCACAACCAGTGCCGTACCCCACCGACCTCCACGTGCATCTCGTCAAGGGACCACGGCAAGCCCCGGCGGGGTTCGCGGTGGAGGAGACGTTATGCGACCTGGTCACTGAACGTGATGCACCAGGTGCGGATGGACCCACTGGTGACGCAGGTCTCCCGTGCCAGCAGCAGTTCTTCGACATCGCGATCGCTCAGCGTGAAGCGGTGGTCCATCCAGACGGCGTAGCCAATGATGGCGAGAGGAAACCGGTAGCCGGGGAGCGTCTGACCGCTCAGCCCAGCGTCTCCTTACCCCAACAACTTGCCACAACGCCTTGGACCCAACACCCAGCTGACGCAACCGGAGGCCGACCTGGGGGTGTTGAGGTGCGCTGGTCGATCAGCCTGGAACACGCGGACCTTCGGCGCGCAGGGCATTCGGCGGGGGAATAGGCATGGTGATCCGCAATGCAGCGCCGTGCGGGTTCTGTCGCCTCCTCACCGCAACAGGACAGGCCGGGCATCGATCCTGATCCGGAACAGACTGTAGGGCTTGCGGCGCAGGTCCTGTCCGCCGTGGTAGCGCGCCTGGCGGTGGAGTTGGTTGGCGGTCACGTAGAGGTAGCCGTCGGTCGCTACGGACAGGGTGTCGGGCCACAGCAGGCGCGGATCGTGAACGACGGTCTCCCACACCTCTCCGTCCCTGCGCCGCAGGATGGAATTGTGTTCGTAGTTCCCGGAGTAGATGTACCCGGCCGCGTCGGACTCCAGCCCATCCGAGGCGCCGCCCCGGTCCCCTTCGTCCCGGATGGCGGCGGAGACCTCGGTGTCGGGCAGGGCCCGGTCCGCGAGGGCATCGGTGCTCACGCTGTAGAGCCGCCGACTGCCGAGCGGGCAGTAGTACAGGCGTGAGCCGTCGGCCGAGATGGCAATGCCGTCCGATCCCATCCCCGCCCCCTGCTGCACCTCACCGTCCTTCTGTTCCAGAAATGGCCGCCCCTCGACGAGGGGGAGGAAGTCTTTGAGATCCTGCGGCTTGGTGGAAGGGTGGTCGTGCAGCTTCCGCCAGCTTTCGCCGCTGGCGAGGTCCACCACGATGAGGCCGTTGGGGCCCTGCTGCGCCGAGTCCGTGATGAAGGCCATCCCCGCCTCACCGCGCCTCAGGTCGAAGCGAACGTCGTTGAGGTACGAGGTGGGCAGGGCGACGTCCTGTGGGAAGAGAATCTTCTGGACCACCTGATCCGTCGCTAGGTCCACGCACACGAGCTTCGGCCCTCCGTACTGCGTGGGCTGGAACATGGGACTGCCGGTGTCGAGGATCCACAGCCGGTCCGCCGGATCGACCACGACACTCTGCACCGACACCAGGGCGGCGGCAGGGTCGTCCGGATCGGTGTCATTCGTCGCCTGATCGGGGTAGGCCACCGGCTGGCCGTCCCGCACTTCGGCGACCGTGAACTGCACGTCGTCGCCCCACTTGGGGAAATTGACGAAGATGCGCCCGGTGTGGGACACCGTCACGCCGGTGGGCATGGCGCCGCCGAAGGTCGCCACGACCTCCAGCGTTGCCACGGGTTCGTCGGTGGGCAGGGTGTGCGCCTGATTGGTCATGGGAGTCTCCGGACGAGAGAACACAGAGGATCGGAGGCGGGGCAGAAGCGCCACGCTGCTGCCCCCACGGTCTGCCTGACGTCAGGTGCTGGGGTGGAGGATCACCTTGGTCCAGCCGTCGTTGCGCTCGTCAAAATTCTTGTAGGCGTCGGGTGCCTCGTCCAGCGGCAGGTGGTGCGAGACGATGAAGGACGGTTTGGCACGGCCCACCGCGATCAGGTCCCGCAACTGGCGGTTGTACGCCTTGACGTTGCACTGCCCGGTGCCCACATGCTGCCCCCGGAACCACAGCATTCCCCAGTCGAAGGGAATCTCGCCTTTCTTGGCCAGCTGGGTGGGTGCGCCGGGGTCCTTCGGGACGAAGACGCCGACCACGCCGATCCCCCCGGTGAATTTCACAGATTTCACCAGGTTGTTCATGGTCAGCCCGGGGATTTCCTTGCCGTGGTGGTCGTGGCACTGGTACCCCACGCATTCACAGCCCCGGTCTGCTCCAAGCCCGTTGGTCAGCTCCAGCACGCGCTCTACCGGGTTCACCTGCGAGTCGTCGATAGCGATCGCCCCGATGCTCTCGGCGAGCCGCAACCGGTCGGCGTGACGGTCCACCACCATCACCATGCACGCCCCCTGAATCATGGCGGCGTGGGCCGCCATCAGGCCCACGGGACCGGCGCCGTAGATCACGACCGACTCGCCGGGGCACAGGCCTGCCAGCCGGGTCACGTGCCAGCCGGTCGGGAAGATGTCGGCCACCATCACGTAATCAGCCTCCTGTTCCCGGGCATCTGGGGGAAGCAGCAGGCAGTTGTAGTCCCCATAGGGCACGCGCAGAAGTTCGGCCTGCCCACCCTGGTAGGGCCCCATGTCGGCGAAACCGTAGGCTGCACCCGCCATGCCAGGATTGGCGGTCGTGAGGCAGAAGGCGCTCAGGCCCTTCTCGCAGTTCTTGCAAAAACCGCAGCCGATGTTGAAGGGCAGGACGACGAGGTCCCCAACCTTCACGCGGTCGACCGCGTCGCCCACCTCGACCACTTCGCCCAGGTTCTCGTGTCCGAAGATCCTGCCCTGCTCAAAATCGGTGCGGCCCTCATACATATGCAGGTCGCTGCCGCAGATGTTGGTGCTGGTGATCCTTACCAGCACGTCGGTGGGGCGCTCAAGCTGAGCATCCGGGACGTTCTTCACCGCGACGTCGCGCGGACCGTTGTACACGACGGCTCTCATGGTGTTCCTCCTGGCCGGAGAGAGGCGTCCCTCCGGTGGCGGCAAAAAGGCGGCCGATCGCTCCCTGATTCATCAGTTCCTGGCCGAGGCGTCCTGATACTGGGATACGCACCCGCCTTGACCACCCTCCTGTGGAGGAACGGGTGCCCGATTGAACATGTCGCCCTTCTCCTGTAGAGCGGCCGAGTTCCTTCTTGTGTCACTGTATTTGGTGCGTCTGCGGGCACAGTGGACGTTTGGGCCAACTGTTTCCTACGAAATGGCGACGTGGCGCAGTCGATTAGACCAAGGCCCTTTCATGAAAGCGGTCTGATTCCTCGGCACTCTTTCGGTGGACCGCTTTCAGAAGTCGACGCGGGAATGATCGTGCACCATGAATGCCCGGGCTGTGGCAGATCACTGTCGCGTTGGAATCAGAGACAGGTGGCCCACCCTTCAGGCCACCTGCTGTATCACGGTCCGCCAAATCGCGCCGGCGCTCTGTCGTTGGAGACGCCGTCGGCCGTCTCGACAGTCCTGCGCTTCCTGCCGCACGTGTCACTGGCCGCGTGCATCACCTGACGTCGGTCACGTCCCGGGTTGAACTTCAACGATCAGGTCCCGGATCTCGTAGCTCGTCAGCACTTCGTTGAAGGTGAGGTCCGGCGTGCCCACGATGCGGAGCGGCAGACCCAGCAGGCGGGCACGCTGGTGTTCCGGCACGTGCAGGCCCAGCCGGACCTGTACCGGCTGCTCCTGAACACCGACCCCGCGATGGGGCTGCTCGACCAGATCCTTGAGACCGGCGTGGCGGGCCTCCTGGAGACCTTCGAGGCCCGACCGGACGCCCGCGTGCCCACGGAGATCGCTGCGCACCACTTCATCCGCTCGTTCCTGAATCTGATCGAATGGTGGCTGCGGCAGGGACAGCCCCACAGTCCCGAGCGCATGGGCGAGATCTACCGCGAGCTGATCCTGCGGCCCACCGAGCCCGCTGCGCTGCGGCCCCGCCGGACGCCCGGCCACGCTCCAGGGAGAATCTGAGGGCGGTGCCTCACCACTGCCGTGGGTCTCGCTTGAGGCAGGCATCGCCCCTTCGTCATCACGGTTCTGACCACCCACCGCCAGTGGGACCGAGCCGCGTAACAGGTGGCCCAGACATCGAGCCACCTGGCCTCTCGCCAGAGGAACCGCGCTGCCGTGTGGTTGCTTTCAGAGGAACGAGCGTGATGGGCCGCGGCCGGAGGTCGTGTGGCTCAGTGGACACCGCGCTCGTGGAGATGGAGCGGCACGTCACGTTGACCGGACGGGAAGCGGTCGGACGGTCACCGCGCGTTCCCGATGACGCTGAGCGGCGACCGGTGACGGTACGGCTCCAGGCAGGCATAGCCCGCCGGCTTACTGCGCTCCCGGTGCCAGACCCGTTGGCCTGGAGTCCGCCCAGGGATCGAGGACGCACTTCACGCAGTGATCTTCCTTGTGCTTGAAGATGTGGTACCCGTGTGGGGCCTCGTCCAGGCTGAGGCGGTGCGAGATGACCGCCGTCGGGTCAATCTCGCCTTTCACGATGTGCTCCAGCAGCCGGGGGACGAAGCGGTGCACGTGCGTCTGCCCGGTGCGCATCGTAAGTCCCTTGTTCATGAACGCGCCGAGCGGGATTTTGTCGGCGAAGCCGCCGTAGACCCCAGGCACGCTGACGGTGCCGCCCTTGCGCACCGAGATGATCGCGGAGCGCAGGGAATGCGGGCGGTCGCTCTCCGCGATACGCGTCGTCTGCTTCACGGCGTCCGCCAGTCCACCCACGCCGAGGCCATGCGATTCCATGCCGACGGCGTCCACCACGCTGTCCGGGCCGCGCCCCCCGGTGCGGAGCTTGAGCGCCTCCAGCACCTCCTCCTGCTCGTAGTTCAAGGGATCCGCGCCCAGCGCCGCCGCCCTCGCGAGGCGGTACGGGAAGCGGTCGATGGCGATCACGTGGCCCGCGCCCAGCAGAAAGGCGCTCATGATCGTGAACAGGCCCACCGGCCCGCAGCCGTACACGGCCACCGTGTCGCCCGGCTGGATGTCGCAATTCAGCGCGCCCATGTATCCGGTGGGGAGGATATCGGTGAGGAACAGCACCTGGTCGTCGGTCAGGCCCTCGGGAACCGTGAAGAGGTTCTCGTCGGCATACAGCGTCCGCGCAAACTGCGCCTGCCCGCCCGCGTAGCCGCCCGTGAGATGCGAGTACCCGTAGATGCCGCTCGGCGCGTGCCCGAACATCTTCTCTGCGAGTTTCGCGTTCGCGTTGCTGTTGTCACACAGCGACGTGAGGTCGTGCTGGCAGAACCAGCAGTGCCCACACGCGATGGGGAAGGGCACGATGACCCGGTCTCCCACCTTGACCCTGCGCACCTCATGGCCGACCTCCACGACTTCCCCCATGAATTCGTGCCCGAGGATGTCCCCGTGCACCATGGTGGGAATGTAGCCATCGAGCAGATGCAGGTCACTGCCGCAGATGGCGGTGGAGGTGATCCGCACGATGGCGTCGGTCGGCTGCAGGATGGTCGGATCCGGGACGGTTTCGACCCCCACGCGGTTCACGCCCTGCCACACCAGCGCTTTCATGCGGTCCTCCGGTTGTCGTACAACTGCGCGAGCCCGCGCGTCACGGGGTTTTTGCGGCCGCTCGGCTGCCCCTGGTTCGTGGGTGTGCCGCCCGTCTCCAGCACGCGCTTGAGGCGCCGCAAGTCCTCGTCCACCTGCACCGCGGGTTCCTCGCCCAGCAGGCGAGCGAAGGCCACGCCCACGGCCCCCGCGGGCGGCTGGTACGTGAGGCGCACGCGCACCTCCGTGCCGCGGTCGGCGGGCGCGGGCCTGAAGTCCACGCTCCCCTCGTTCATGATCTGGCTGCCCTCCACACTGCGCCACGCGAGATGCCGCTCGGGGTCGTCCTCGGTCAGCATCGCGTCCCACTCGACGCGGCTCCCGGCGGGGCCCTTCGCCACCCAGTGCGAGCGGCCCTCACCCTGCACGCGCACGCTCTCCAGGTGAGTCATGAACCGCGCGAGGTTCTCGAAGTCCCGCCAGAAGGCGTACACCTCCGCGACGGGCCTCGTGATGGTAACGGCGCGCTCCACCTCGTGGCGTGACGTGGCCGCGCGCGCGCGCCGCTGCACGACGTTCTCCGGCAGCCGCGCGGTGGAGCCCCGCATGGCAACCAGTGCGGCCCCTGCCGCCATGCCCAGAACGGCGGGGGCCAGCCGAAGAAGGGGGGGCGCTGGCCTGGCCTTGCTCAGCACAGGCGCCTGCCCGGACACGGCGGCGTGCCCGCCCACCCCCGCGAGGTGCAGGCCGCACACCGTGTCCACGACCGTCGTGGCCGTCACCATGCCCAGCGCCGCGCCCACCCGCGCGCGGGCCGGATTCTCGGGCGTCAGGGCCGCGCCGAGGGCGGCGAGGTCGACAACGTCGCCGATGACCCGCGACCACACCCCGACCGTCGGCTGCGTGAAGACCAGCGCAGCGTGCGCGAGTTCCCGGGCGCCGAACAGGCGGACCCGATCGGCGCGGTCCGGCACGCCCAGGGCGCCCGCGAGCCGTCCGCTCGCGAGGAGTTCCGTGGCGCCGAGGGCCACGCTGTACCAGCCCAGCGCACGCGCAAATTGATACACATTCGTCATGTGTCATGACCTCCCACAGTGATGGGGAGCGCCGGTGTCGGTCCGGCGTTCGATCACTCACGGTTCAGAACCCTGCTGGGGTCACGTTGTCACAACCGTGCCGACACCGGGCAACACGACAGGACGTCCTCCAGATGGCCTGTCGCCTCCTCGTGTTCGAGGTGCTGTACGTCAGGAACGCTTAGCGGCCCTGATTGCCGCCGCCCTGGCCTCCGCGGTTCCCGCCCTGATCCCCACTGCTGCCGCCATCATTGTCGTGGCTGTGCTTGCCGGCCTCACGCGCTTCTTCCGAGGTGAACTCGTGCGCGTTCCCACTTTCGTGCGCGGCCTTGCCGGCTTCACCGCTTCTTCCGACGTGAACTCGTGTGCGTTCCCACTTTCATGGGCGGCCTTACCGCCCTTGCTGGCGATCTCGCGCTGCTTGTCGGGATCCATCGCGGCGAAGCCCCGCTCACTGCTGCCACCGCTCTGCCCACCCTGGTCGCCGCCGGAATTCCCGCCCTGGCCGCCCTGTGAGCCACCGGAGTTGCCGCCGTTCCCGTTGTTTCCCTGCGTCATGATCGAACCTCCACTTCGAGTGAAATCCCATGCCAGTTGGCATGGGACTGACCATGCGCTCGTGCGCCCTCCAGACAGTTCGGGATCAGATCAAGGCAGACGCCACCCTGTCGAAGTGGGCCTAAGCGGAGGCGGAAGGGACCTTGACCCCGTTCTTAGACGGGCCACTGGCCGACGATCCCAGGAGTGGCGCCGACACGGGACGGTGCATCCGCCCTCAGCACCGTAGATCCTCCGCCCCCGGACTCACGGAAGCCGATTCTCAGATAGGGTTCCGCGCCGTGATCGGCAGCCAGGGCTGTGCGCTGGCTGCCCGTCCGGTTCAGCCGAGGGCGAGCTGCGGCGTTCCGTCCGACGTCCAGACCAAGGGCTCGATGTGCAGTTCCCGCTGCGTGCCCAGGGCGTTCCAGGCATGGAACACGAGGTGATCCTGCCCTTGTCCATCGCGAACCACACTGTTGTGGCCCGGCCCCCGCAGGCCACCCAGACCAGACGCCAGCACCACCGGCCCCTCCTGCGGCTCCCGCCACGGACCCAGCGGATGGTCGGCGACCGCGTGTCCCACGCCGTAGGTCTCGTTCGTCCACGCGCCCCCGGAGTAGAAGAGGTGATACGTCCCTTGCCGCTTCACGACGAACGGGCCTTCGAGGGTGTGCCAGTCGTACACCCGGCCATACATGGAGCGGTCCCGCTGGTAGCGTTGCCACTCGCTGCTGGCGCCCAGGACGGGCACGGGAGGGCCCACCAGCCGGGTCATGTCATCGAGGCGCTGCGCAGCCAGCACCGTGCCGGGACGCTCTCCGGTCAGATCGTCGCGGGCGTAGTACAGGTACCACGCGCCGTCATCGTCCTGAAACGGGTGGGGGTCGATGGCGAAGGGCTCGTCCGGCGTGAGATTGAGCCCCTGGTCGACGAAGGGGCCCAGGGGGCTGGCACTGACCGCCACGCGCAGGTGGTGCCCTTTGTCCTCGATGCCCACCGAGTAGTACATGTAGAACGACCCGCCACGTTCCGCCACCTCCGGCGCCCAGTACGCGCGGGGTTCGTCGGTGACGGGCACGAGGGATCCACCGTGCGACACCCACGTCCGGAGATCCGGCGAGCTGAGCACCTCGAAGGCCAGGCCTCCGGGTTCCTGCTGACCGTCAAGCCCCGTGCCATACGCGTAATACCGGTCACCGCTGCGCAGCACGAAGGGATCGGCGAAATAGCCGGGATGCGCCGGGGCGATGCTCGCGCGGCTCATGGCGTGGGCGCGGGCTGTGGGGTCAGGGTCACGCCGCCGAAGATCACCCTGCCATTCTTGAATCCCACCCGGTCGAGGCGCATGCTGCGCTGTCCACCGTTGGCGTCACCCACCGCGCCGAGCGTCCACGCGTGGTACACCAGCCAGGTCTGCCCCGCGCCGTCCTGGACCACCGACTGGTGGCCTGGCCCGACCACCCGGCCGCTGGTGACCACCAGCGGTTCGGGCGCCTTGGTGTACGGCCCGGTCAGGGCCCTGGACGTGGCGTAGCCCACCGCGTAGGTCTCGTTGTCGTAGCTGGCCCCGGAGTACAGCAGGTAGTAGAAGCCGTCCGAGTAATGCAGGGTCGGCGCCTCGATCACTGCTCCCTCCCACAGCGCGCCGTTGCTGATCAGCAGCGTTTCCTTGCCGACCAGGGCGAGGCCGTCCGCGCTGAGCTTCTGCAGATAGATGCCGGTGCTGAGGTTGCAGCAGTTACCGTCGTTCTTCCACAGCAGGTACCGCTGGCCGTCTTTGTCCTGGAAGGGGCTGGCGTCGATGCTGCCGCCCAGGTCCGCCTGGCAGACCAGGGGCCGCTCGCTGGCGTCGGTGAAGGGGCCCTCGGGGCTGCGGGCCACCGCGGCGCCCACGCACTGCCGCTCACTCAGGACGTCGCGGGTCGTGTAGTACAGGACGAAGCGGTTCGGACCGAAGGCCATAACTTCCGGCGCCCACGTCAGACCGCCGCGGGCCCAGCGCGGTTGACTGGCGAGCGCGTCGCCCACATACGACCAGTGCACCAGGTCGCGTGAGCGGTGCACCGGCACGTCGCCGCCATTGCCATTGGTCACGTAGGCGTAGTACCAGCTCCCCACCTTGAGCACGAAGGGATCGGGGACATTGTCGTCGAGGACGGGATTGGTGTACGTCGTGGTCATGGGAGGGCCCCCTCCACCGGCGCGGGCATTGAAGCCGGCCAGCGCGGTCACGCACAGGCCGAGAACGAGAACACATCGGGCGGTCCAGGTCATGACGAACTCCTTGGAGCGTCGGCGCGGCTGAGAAAGGGGAGCGCGTCCTGCGGCACCGGGGCGGGTTCACTGGCCGGAACCAGTGGCTGCCGGATGAACTCGCGGAAGAAGGGCAGCACCGGGTCCGGCTGCCGGTCGTGGATCGCCGGCGTGAGGTGATAGAGGCCGCTGGGGCACACCTGACCCTCCAGCCGGGTCAGGCCGGTGTGCCAGTCCACGTGGTCGAAGAGCGGCCACCACGTCGCTCCGAGCACCGCCGCTCCCTGCCGCCGCGCACTCAGGATCTCGCTGCCCAGCCAGCGCAGCCAGGCCTCACGCTGCGTGTCCGTGCTGGTCTCCGCCACGTACAGCGGCAGGCCGTAGCGGGCGTGGTACTCCAGTAGCGTCCGGGCCAGACCGGGGGGCTGCGGGTCGGGGTACAGGTGGTAGTCCCCACGCCGGCCCCAGTCGCCCGGATGGGCAGGGGCCTCCGGCGGCAGGATCACGTGTTCGCTGCCGGGGTAGTAATCGAGGCCGATCACGTCCGGTGGCGTCGGCTCGCCCAGCACGGCCTCCAGGGCGCCTGGACCTGCCACCTCGGCCAGCGCCGCATACAGCGCCGTGTGCGGCTCCAGGCGGCCACACAGGACGTCGAAGGCCACGTACCGCCATTCGGTCAGCTCGGCGGCGAGCGGCGTCAGCTCCGGGGCGGTGGCCCGGAAGCGGTCGGCGCCGTCGTTGAGCCAGATCTCGGCCCGGGGGTTGGCGGCCCGGATGGCCTGGATGCTCTCCCTCAGGCCGGTGAGCACGGGCCACAGGCTGCGCGCGAACTCCTGAACGCCCTGTCCGTGGGGAGGCCAGGTGCCGTTGCCGCCAGAAAAGAACGACCAGATGTACGGCTCGTTGAAGGGCGTGATCCTGGTGATGTCCGGATAGCGCTCGCAGAACGCGCGGGCATACGCCGTCACGGCGGCCGGATACCCGGGATCCCGCAGCCCACCGGGCAGCCACGCGGGCGTGCCGAAGTGCAGCAGATCCCAGATCGGCTCGAGGTCGAGGTCGCGCAGCAGGGCGACGACCCGATCGGCCCAGGTCCAGTCGAAGGTGCCGGGAGCCGGATGGAGATCGGGCCACGGCAGACCGTAGCGCAGGTGGGTCACGCCCACACCGGCGGCGAGGCGCAGGTCGTCCTCCCAGCGCTCCCGGTGGGCCGTCCAGGCGTACTGATCCCAGCCCAGCGCCGGATTCACGGTGTTCTCGATCCCCACGGCCCAGAAGAAGTCGGGCCTGCTCATTCCTTGAGCCCGGTCACGGCGATCCCCTGCTCGAGGTACCGCTGGGCCAGCAGGTAGACCACCAGCACCGGCACCGCGGCGATGGCGGTGCCGGCCATCAGCTTGCCGTAGTCGGTGGTGTAGCGGCTGGAGAACGAGTTGATGCCCACGGGCAGCGTCTGCAGGTCGCCGTGGACGACGAACAGCGGCCACACGTAGTTGTTCCAGGACGCCATGAACGAGAACACCGCCAGGGTCGCCAGCGCCGGGATGCTGAGCGGCAGGATGACGAACCACAGCACCTGCAGGTGGTTGGCGCCGTCGAGGCGCGCGGCCTCCTCGAGTTCGCGGGGTATGCCCACGAAGAACTGCCGCAGCAGGAAGACCCCGAAGGCGCCGGCCACGCCGGGCCAGATCAGGGCGTGGAAGGTGTCGATCCAGTTGAGCTGGATCATCATGATGTAGCTGGGGATCAGGGTGACGATGCCCGGCACCATCATCGAGCTCAGCACGAACCAGAACCACGCGTCACGGCCGGGGAACGACAGGCGCGCGAAGGCGTAGGCGGCCAGCACGCACACGGTCAGGTGCGCGGCGGTGAAGGCCACGGACGTGAACAGCGAGTTCCATGCCCAGCGCAGGATGTTGCCGTCCGGCGACGTCAGGATCTCGCGGTAGTTGTCGATGGTGGGATGCGCAGGAATCCACTGCACCGGCACCGCAATGGTGTCGGCCTCCGGTTTGAAGCTGGTGCTCACCATCCAGTACAGCGGGGCCAGGAACAGCAGCGCCAGCAGCAGCAGCAGCGCGAAGCGTGGCAGGTCTCGGGGGCCCCGGCGCCGCAGCGGCCGGCCCCCCAGGGTGTCGGTCACGGGCACCGGCGTGGTGGGCAGCCGGGTGGCCGGCAGGGGATCGGTCATGTCCGGTCACCGCCCCGGATGTCCCGCGCCATGGTGCGGAACTGGATGGCGGTGAACACCAGCATCAGCAGGCCGAACACGAAACTCATCGCTGTGGCCGACGAGAACTGGTTGTTGCTGAAGGCTTCCTCGGTGATGTACATGATCACGCTCTGGGTGCCGCGCGCCGGGCCTCCCGCGGTGATCACCTGCGGCTGCCCGAAGAGCTGCAGCGAGGCCAGCACCGTCGTCACGACCACGAACAGCGTGGTGGGCTGCAGCAGCGGCACGGTGATGAAGCGGAACTTCTGGGCACCGCTCGCGCCGTCGAGTTCCGCCGCCTCGTACACCGAGGTCGGGATGTTCCCCATGGCGGCCAGGTACAGGGTCATGTTGAAACCGATCGTCCACCACACGGTGCCCACGGTGATCGGCACCCAGGCCCAGCCGTCGGTGGTCAGGAAGGGAATGGTCGGGTGCCCCAGCGCGCCCAGGACGTTGTTCACCAGGCCGCTCTGGTTCTCGAACATCCACCGCCACAGGATGCCCATCACCGAGACGCTGAGGATGCCGGGCATGAAGAAGATCGAGCGGAACACCGTGCGCAGCGCAATGGGCCGGAACAGGAGCTGCGCCAGCCCCAGCGCGGTCGCCACCAGGAGCGGCACGCTGATCGCCGTGAACAGGAGCGTGTTGATCAGCGTGCGCCAGAAGAAGTCGCGCTGCGGGGTGTCCCGGAAGAGGTTCAGGTAGAACTCGGCCCCCACGAAGGGCTGGGTGTCCGACAGCGGATCCCAGCGGTGCACGCTGATGTAGAGCCCGAACACGATCGGGTACACCAGGAACACCAGGAAGAAGACGGCGTGCGGGAGCAGGAACAGGTACGGCACCAGCGGGTGGTTGTCGTGCAGGCCCCGCCGGCCGCCCGGAGCGCGGGGGTGGGTGGTCGTCATCACATACCTCCGGGAAGGGCGGACGCAGGGCGCGTCCTTACTTGATGGTCTTGCGGGCCTGTTCGATCTGCTTGGCGGCTTCCTTCTGCGCGTCGCTCAGGGCCTGGGTCACCGACTTCTTCCCGAGCACCGCGGCCTCGACCGCGCCGTCCCACGCGCCGCGCACCTGGCCGACCCACGGGTAGCCACTGGTCGCGTAGACGTTGGGCAGCCCCTCGAAGAGGCCGGAGACGGGGTTGTTGTCGTAGCTCTTGTCCTTGGCCACCACCGGCTGGGTGGGCAGGCCGCCCGCCGCCGTCCACGTCAGGTTCTGCGCGGGCTGCGTCATCCAGGCAATGAATTCCAGCGCTGCCGCGCGCTTGTTCTTGTCGTAGTTCGCCCGCTGCCGGGGCAGGGTCAGGTGGCTGGAGCCGCCCCACGCGGCGTTCATCTTGGTGCCCAGCTGCGGCACCGGCGTGACCCCGAAGTTCAGGCCGGTCTGCCCCTTGTACTGCTCGAGCATCCACACGCCGTTGAAGTTGAAACAGGCCTTGCCCTGGCGGAAGGCCGCGATCTCGCTCTGCTCGGTGGCGTTCGCGGGGGACACGTGGTACTTCTGCACCTGATCGACCAGGAACTGCAGGGCTTCCTGGGCCCCTGGGCTGGTGAAGGCCGCGTTCTGCTCCTTGTCCACGAGGTCGGCCCCGTTCTGGCGCGACACCGAGTACGCGATGGTGCCGCCCATCCAGCCGTTCACGACTCCGGCGGCCCAGGTGTTCAGGTTCTTGGCGTCGAAGCCGGCGTCGCCCGGGTGTTTGCCCGCCTTGTCCACCGTGCACTTCTGCGCCGCCGCGAGGTACTCACTGCGGTTGGTGGGCACCTTGGTCACGCCAGCCTTGGCGAGCAGGTCCTTGTTGTAATACATCGCCAGCGCCACCGAGTGCACGGGAACGCCGTAGGACATGCCCTTGTAGTCGGCGGTGGCCCACAGCGGCCCATAGAACCGCGCCTTGTCGATGCCGGCGGCGCTCAGCTCGGTGGGCGTCAGGGGCGTCAGGGCGCCACGCGCGATGAAGCCGGTGACCTGATCCTCGTTGATGGCGACGATGTCCGCCGCACGTCCCGAAGCGACCAGGGGCCCCAGTTGTTGCCACGTGGTGCCCCACGGCTGGGCCTGCCCCTTGACCTGGATGTTCGGGTGGGACGCGTTGAACTGGGTGATGAGCTTTTCCATGATCGGCCGGTCCGGGCCGGTGAAGCCGTGAAGATACGTCAGCTGCACCTTCGGGCCGCTGTAGGCGGCCAGGGACGTGCCGGTGGCGAGGAGCAGGGTCAGGCTAACGGTGCGCTTCATAGACAGCCTCCTGGTGGGGGAGAGGGCGAGCTTTGCATTACTGCGTCGAGTGATCGTGAGGGGGAGCGCCAGCGGACGCCCGAGCAGGTGGAGAGGTGTCAGGTCATCGGCGCCGACCCCCTGAGCCGGAGAGCCGGACGGCTGTGGCGTCTGCTCTGCAGTCAGTAGGACCTGTGACATTCCGTTGGTACTGACCTGATACACAGTTGAGGATGGATACTGGCGTGACGTGCCGCAGGAACATGGCTCACTCCTGACTGAACTGACCTCCAGAACAGGTACTGGACGGGCTTTTTCGCGTTTGTTGCCGAAACTATAGGCGAGCGCCACGCCCGGTAGTGATTTGTGTCGTGTTCACGTGATCTTCACGTCCTGGGCAGCTCATGTGTCGTTTGGGAGCCGATCAAGGCACGAACTGAATGACGCCACGCGCGGCTGGACTCGCGGATGGCAAGGATGGCGCGCTTCAGAAGCGATCCCTCGACGTCCTTGTCGATGAAGAGAGTTGGTGGCAGGCCACGTGGCGTGAGAACCGATGCCGGGGAGCTGCTATCCACCCAGCATCACGTCGACGTAGCCCAACACCTGGTCATACCCATGGGTCAGGACGGCATGTGCACTGGTGACCGGGCGGAAGGCCGCCTAGACTCGCCGGGTGACCGCATCTGCCGTCATGCGGGCTGCGCCGCTCCGCTTCGCCCAGCACCACAGATTGCCCTGCGGTGCCCGCCAAGCTTCAGGAGATTGCTGGTGTCAACGTTGCGTTCTTCCCTCCGGTTCCTCGTCCGTGTTCTCGCTTCTCGGTGCACGTCCTGGAGTCAGGTCTGCCTCACGTCTCGTCCACTCTGGCCGTCTTCCCCTGACCATCCCCTCGGAGCTTCGCGGGTGGCTGCGTGACCGGCACGGTGGCCGCACCCCGCCGTATCGACTTCCTGATCGAGTCGATGGAGGCGCTTGCCGGCATGGAACGCGCGACGGCCACCATCGCCACGGGTCTGCACGATCTGGGGTATCGCGTGCGGATCGTGTGTCTGCGTGGAACGCGCAGCGCATTCCCGCTTCCGCCCGGCGTGACCCTCACGCCACTCGGCTTTCCAGCCGGCACGCTGCGGCTGCGCCAGGAAACGGTGCCCATTCTGCGAGCGGTGCGCCGCCACGTGGTGGCCGATCCACCAGACGTCCTCGTGGCAGTGGACTCGTTCCTGGTGCCGTTCACGTTCCCGGCCCTGTTGGGAACGCGTGTGCGGCGCGTCGCATGGGAGCACTTCAACCTCGGCACCAACCTGAACATGCGCTCCAGGGCGCTCGCCCGGCCCATCGCCGCGTTGATCAGCCACGATGTCCTCACCCTGACGCTCGACGATGCCGGCGCGTGGCGCGCCGCGTTCCCCTGGGCCAGGGCTCGCCTTCACGCCATGCCCAATTCGCTCCCCACGCCCCGGCCAACCCGCAACCCCTACGGCGTGGACGGCACGTCCCGCCGGCTCGTGATCGCGGCCGGCCGGTTGGACGGCCAGAAAGGATTTGACCGGCTGATGGATGCGTGGGCGCTTATCGAGCAGGACGTGCCGGACTGGTCGCTGGCCGTGTACGGTCACGGCCCCGATGAAGACACCCTGCGCGCGCAGATGCAGCGTTTGGGCGTCCAGAGGGTCGCGCTGCATCCCCCGACGGCGAATATTCACGACGTGTACGCTCGGGCCGGTGCCTACGCCCTGAGTTCCCGGCACGAAGGACTGCCGATGGTCCTCATCGAGAGTCAGGCACAGGGCATTCCGGCTGTCGCCTTCGACTGCCGGACCGGGCCAGCTGAGATCATCCGCGGCGGCGGTCACCTTGTGCCGGACGGTGACGTGCCGGCGTTTGCAAGCACCCTGCGCACCTTGCTGCGGGACGACGCCACGCGCGCGGCGATGAGTGACGCGGCGTTTGAGGACGCCGCCCGGTACGACGCGCCGCTGGTGCTGAACCGCTGGGCTGCTCTACTGGAAGGCCGATGATGCTCCACTGAGCGGCCCTGTCCTGCCCTGATTGACAGGCATCAGTACTGGCAACGCACCCTCCGAAGGCCGAACGCTGCTCAACAGGCGGCCTGACCGTCAAGCTGCCCGTCGCTCTACCACCACGGACATGAGCAGTACTGCGATTCGGTTGTTTCGCCGGTTGTGGCAGGGCATCGGCTGCCGGAACGATGCTGGCAAGTTGGCCGGGCGCGGCGTGAAGCCCTTCCCGGCCGCCGCTAAAACATGGTTGGAAACCAGGAAGCAGGCGACCTGAAGTTCAAGTCGCCTGCCCGTGTGGGGTCCTGCTGCTTTCCCGTACCCGACAACCGTTCTAACCCTCGATCGCGGCCACACGTTCGGGACTAGGCGTGCGGCTGCCGGTCAGGACGGCCAGCGCGAACGCCACCACCACGGCGCCCGCGGCGAAGGTCGGGGTGCCGCCCACCCGTGAATACAGGGTGCCGCCGATCAGCGGCCCGGCCACCTGTGCCAGGGACTGCACGCCCTGGGCACCGCCCTGCACGCGCCCCTGTGCTTCCGCAGGAGCCGAGGCCGACAGCAGCGACGCCAGCGTGGCATTGAAGATGCCCTCGCCTGAGGCGAACAGGATCACGCCGGCGTACAGCAGCGCTGCCACGTGGGTGGCCGGTACGAAGGCCAGCAGGCCCATGCCCACCACGCCCATCGACAGGCCCAGCTGCGACACCCGCCGGTCACCGAATCGCTTGAGCAGGATGGGCAGCAGCAGCCCCTGCGCCACGATGTCGCACACACCCACCACCATGAACACCGTGCTGACCTCTCCCGGCCCCCAGGCCAGGGTGTCGCGGGCCATGATCGACAGCACCACCTGCATCAGCGAGAACGGCAGGATGAACAGCACGCTCACGGTCACCAGGCGGCGCACGACCGGCAGTTCCAGGGCGCCCTTGAGCTGCGTGAGGGGATTGAGGTGCGCGGCGTCGAAGTGCCTGGTGCGCCGCGCGGGGCTGAGGCTCTCGGGCAGGATGAAGGAGCCCCACAGCAGGTTCAGCATGCTGACCAGCGCCGCCGCGTAGAACGGCGCACTGGGGCTTACGTGCGACAGCAGCCCGCCGATGGCCGGACCGATGATGAAGCCCGCACCGATGGTCGCGCCGATCTGCCCGAAGACCTTCCCGCGCTCCTCCTCGGGAGTCGTGTCGCCCACGTAGCCGAAGAGCGCGCTCAGGCCACCGGCGGTCAGGCCGTCGATGCCGCGGCCGAGGAACAGCATCCACAGGCTGCCACCAATGCCGAAGATCACGTAGCCGATGGCCGAGCCGAACAGCGAGAGCATCAGGATGGGCCGCCGCCCGTAGGCGTCGCTGAGGGCGCCGAGCACCGGGGAGGAGAAGAAGGTGAGCAGCGCGAAGATGGCGGTCAGCGCGCCGATCACGCTGGCCTGCTGGTGGACCTCCGGGACATACCTGGCCACCACGAAGGGCAGCACGGGGAACACCAGCGACATGCCGATGGAGAACAGGAAGGCGGTGGCAAGCAGGAAGAGGATGGGGGGACGCGTGGGTGCAGGCGGCTGAAGGTCGGCAGTCTGGGTCATGCGGGCACAATAGCCACGCCGCCCCGGCGCGCACTTGTAAAAACACGACACGTGAGGAGCAGGGTGGGCGCGAACGCTTTACGGCGGATCTGACTGCCACGCCCACGAGCGCCAGCACGCCATGAAGTCCAGAGGGATGGGTGCAGGGTTCGACCGACCCTGGCGATAGCGCCGAGCGTCGCGGTGGTGAGCAGTGCCAGGGTGAAGACCAGCTGATCTGGAAGGAGCGGCTGCGCAGAGTACAGCGCGCCGTAGCCGAAGATCTACAGCCGCGCCAACGTCCAGATCAGGGGACGTTGGCGCGGACCGTGGACCATCAGCCCAGCGTGATGAGGTCAGCCGCCACTGGCGTGCAGCAACTGCTGGCCGGCGCACAACTGCCACCCTGGGCCGTGGCCGCCGGCTCCCCGCAGGCGTCCCCAGCCTTGCACTGCACACCCGGCGTCCGCAGGTGCACGATCACCCGCGCGTCCTGCGCCTCAATGTGGCTGACGTGGTACTGCATGGCAGGCGTGGTTGCGTTTCCGTACTCGAAGCGCACCTCGGCCTCGTCCCGAACTGGAATGCGGCGGGTGACACGGTCGTAGATGGCCAAGAACTTCCGGGTGGTCATGAAGCCGGCCACGGCTTCCTGGGCGCTGCCATCCATGAGCTGGATGACGGTCTCACGCCAGCTCGCGGCCTGGCCCCCGCAGTCCATCGCCTCGATGCTCACGGCCTTGACCTCGGTCACGTGGTAGCCAGGGCCGATCAGCAGCCGGCCCTGCAACCAGAACTCCAGGGGGCGCTGCGACGGAGCGCGCAGGGCGCCTGTGAGCGCGGCGGTCGAGGTCTGGTCGGTAAGGCCGGGGATGGTCCGGGTCATGGTGGGCTCCTTGAGGGGGAGGCGCATCAGGGTGGCGGTGGCGGGGCACGCATCCTGAAACTCGCGGGACGCGAGCAGGGCGGCCGGGGCCGCGGAGCGGGGGACGGGCGTGAAGCCGAAGCGCGGGAAGTAGGTCTCGGCGGTCGTGGTCAGCAGGTAGACGGCGTCCAGGTGCTGCTGGCGTGCGGCGTCCAGAACTTCACGCACGAGCCGCGCGGCAAGGCCCTGCCCCTGCTCGCCAGGAGTCACCGCAACTGACCGCAGCAGGCCCACGGTGCCGTGCGTCTCCAGACCAGCCAGTGCCACCACGCCGTCCTTCTCAGTGACCCGCATCCCGCTCAAATGCTCCTCAATGCCGGCTGAAGGGAGGCCGAGATCCGACAGCAGGGCGGAGATGGCGAGGAGATCGCCAAGTTCAGCGCTGCGGATCAGCATCCGCAGCCCTCCTCGCCGTTGAGCTCCGCCTGGAGGGCTGCGCTCAGGCTGGCCAGCACCCGGAGGGCCGTCGCCTGGTCTGCCTTAGGAAGACGGGCCAGCACGCGGGCGGACTGGGCGTTGAGCTGCAAATCGAGATCCTGGGCGGCCTGGTGCCCGGCGTCCGTCAGGCGCAGGAGGAGGGCACGGCGGTCACTGGGGTGGGGGGCCTTGACCAAGCGGCCCTGTTCCACGAGGTCGTCGGTGCTGCGGCTGAGCCACGCCTTGTCCAGGTTCAGCGTGCGGGTCAGGGCGCTGAGGGACTGGTCGCCCTCGCGCTCCAGGGTGGTGAGGATGGCGCACTGGGTGGCGGACTGGACGTCGCAGCACGCGAAGTTGCGCTGCTGGAGTTCCGTGAACTGCCGCGTCACGGTCCGAAGCAGCGGGCCTGCCTGCGCCGGCGCTGCGACTTCGTTGTCATTGGCAACGGTCATGGAATGAGCGTACTCAGGTTCCATATCGTTGTCAATAACAACTATTGTCCGAACTGACACTGCGCGGACAAGGTTCTGTCGGCCCAACCGCCATGAGGGTGATGACTCCAGCGGGGAGACTGCTCCTCAAGCGTGTCAGGATGTGCAAACTGCCGGAGCACGGTGACCATGCGGCGCGAAGATATGAGCGGACCAGCAGGTCCGCCGTGGAAGCGGGCGCAGACGTGTCATCCGAGCCGAGCCAGCATGCACCGTCCGCCGGGTGTCCAGCCTCAGGTCTGACCGTCCCGGGTCGATCGGAGATTCACACAGGTCATTCCCTATCGCCCGCCCGTGGCCGACAGGGTGCCAGGAATGGACCGACCACCTCCGGACGATGTCACCGCGCAGGCGCCACCGATCCACAGGCGGTTCAGATCACGGTCGGCTTCGGACCTATCTGCCGAAGCTGCCGCAGGGCCAGGTGGGCCATCGGCGTCGGCTGCTCTGCCCGCCACGCCATCCCGAACACCCAGGGCAGCGGCGGTCCATCCAGCGCCCGGACCACCGTCCCGCCTCCCGAGCGGGCTGTGAGCAGGCCCGACGGCAACACCGCCACCCCTACTCCCGCGGCGACCAGCCCCGTCATCGCTGCGATCTCCGCCCCTGTGGACACCACGTGAGGGCTGGGTTTCGCTGTGCCCAGGCCGGTCAGGAGGGCGGCGTCATCCCGCGCCCGCAACCGGGGGACGAGCACGCGAACCGAGGCCAGAGCGCCGCGAGGCACGGTGTCGTGAACTGTGAGCGGGTGTGTGGCGGGCAGGAGCAGGGCGTACTCCCCCTGCAGCAGGGGCCAGAAGCGCAGCTCAGTGCGCTCGGGCGGTCCCAGTAAAAACGCGATGTCCAGGCGGTCGTCCAGAAGCGCGCGCTCCAGATCGTCCTCGCTTTTCGTCTCCAGCCGCACCTCCGCCTCTGGAAACCGCTCGCGGAAGGCCCCCAGCAGCGACGGCATGAGCCCCACGCTGCCGAATTCCACGAAGTCGAAGCCCACCCGCAGCACCCCGTCCCTCAGCCCCGCGGCCTGCTGGGCCCGCCGCACGCTGTCTTTGGCGTCCGCGAGCACCCGACGCGCGTCGGGCAGCAGGGATTCGCCCGCGGGCGTGAGTCTGGCCCCGCGTGAGGTGCGCTCGAACAGGGGCGCGCCGATCTCGTCCTCGAGTTGCTGGATGCGGTGGGTCAGGGCGGGTTGGGACAGATTCACGCGCTCGGCCGCGCGGGTGAAGTTGCCGGTCTCCGCGACGGCGACGAAGACGTGCAGGTGCCGGAGTTCCACGGCTCAGCCTACCTGTGGAGGCGGTCCGTCATCCATTTTCTTGATGGGACGTGCAAACGGTCTATTGGACGACGTGCGCCTTCAGCGGGACACTATGGGCACTTCGAGCCACGCAGCTGAGTCGCTGACGGCTCAAAGCAGTCGCGCTGGGGCCACATTCATCCACCCACACCGGGCCACCCAGCGTGGTTCTCGGGGAGCTGCGTTGTCGCCGCTCAAGGAGTCCGCCATGTCCGACCAGCACCTCGCCCAGTCCCTCCTCGAACGTGACATGAACGCCTACGCCGACCTGCTGCACGACGGGTACGTCAATCACACCGCCTACGCGGCGCCGGGCGAGGCGGGCAGTATCGCCGTGTTCCAGCGGTTCCCAGACGCCTTTCAGGACCTCACGGTCACAGTAGAGGCCATGTACGAGGACGGCGAGACCGTGATCGGCCGCTTCCGGTACCGCGGCACCTTCACCGGGCCCTTGATGGGCCACCCGCCAACGGGACAGGCGGTGGAAATGCACTCCATTGAGATCCGGCGGGTGTGCCGCGGGCACCTCCAGGAGCACTGGGACGCGCTGAACACCCTCGACTTCTCTCTCCACCTCGGGGCAGCGAGCGTGGTGTCCACGGAGGTGACGGCGTGATGCTGAGCGACGTGCTGGTCGTGACCGCCCTGATGTCTGCCGGGGTGGTGTACGGCACCGATGTGTTCTTCGCAGTGGTCGGGCGTGCGGCGTTGGAAGAGGCCAGGGACGAGAGCGTGACGGACGTGATGGGGAGGCTGCACAGGTATGGGGACGCGCGGATGCCTGTGTTCGGCGCGCTCGGTCTGCTGTCCACCCTCGGGCTGGTGTTTGCCGCGGGCTTCGGCTCGGCCGCCAGCACCTGGGCGCTCGTCGCACTTGCCGGACTGCTGACGCAACTCGCGGCGTACGTGGTGGTCGCCAGGCCTGTGAATACGATCCTCACGGCAGCGGCGGCGCAGGGAAACGTTGCGCTGGCTTCGCGGCCGCTCCAGAGGCGCTGGGACAGTGTGATCGTGCTCCGTGCCCTGGGCCTGGCCGCGGGCATGGCGGGATTGGCACTGGCCGCGATTTCCCTGCGTTGATGGCTGGCCTTCGCCGAACAGCCGGCTCAGGAGCGGGACCGTCGATGTCGTGGCTGGTGGACGTACGTGACAGACGCTGAAGCTCAACCTCAACGGTTGTGGCGAGGCGTTGCGGTGGCGGGGCGCCATGCTGAGTGGCCAGGAACCTCCTGGCTCCCGGTTCCCCGGTGCGGTACCTGGCCACACTGCATGGCTGTACCAGCAGAACACCTTCCCGCCAGAGAGGGCCAGGCATGCCTGACACCGGGACATCGCGGCCATCCTGCGCGACCTGGTCCGCCAGCGGCGCTGAGCGTCAGGCCTGTGCCGCCGAGCTGGCAGGACTGTGCTCCGACCGTGAGCCAGGCTGTCCCGATTGCTGGAAGTCAGCTCCCACGCTCATCACCGTGCAGTTGCGGCCTGCGGCCTTGGCCTGATACAGCGCCTGATCCGCCCGGCCCACGACCTGCCTCGGATCGCCCGTCACCATCAGCGCTGCCCCCACGCTCACGGTCACCGGCACGTCCACGCTGGACAGGGGATCGCGGCCCACGGCCGCGCGCAGCCGCTCCGCCACCACTGGCAGGGACGTGGCCCCAACGTCCCGCAGGATCACCGCGAACTCCTCGCCGCCGTACCGGTAGGCCCGGTCCCCCCCGCGAAGTTCCCCTCTGAGGCGCTGTGCGACCTCGCGGAGCGCTGCGTCTCCCATCGGGTGGCCGTAGGTGTCATTCAGTGCCTTGAAGTGGTCAATGTCCACCATCACCACGGCGTCGCCCACGGTCAGCCCGGGCAGGTCGTGCTCGAACTGCCGGCGGTTGGCCACGTCCGTGAGGGGGTCCAGCAGCGCCTGGCCTTCCAGGGTGCTCAGGAGCCGCAGTGTGGTGAGCCGTGAGTCCACGATCATCATGACGACGACGTAGCCGGCCAGACTCAGCAGCAGGAGTGGCAGGTACGTCTGGGCGAACAGCGTCTGGCCGTTCGGCAGCAGCAGGAGACCCACCCCGTTGGGCAGCAGGGTCAGCAGGCTGCGGGTGACGCGGCGTCGCCAGCTGACCTCGAAGCCCGGCATGGAGTCCAGGCGGCGGACCACGGTGCCGACCAGGAGCATGCTGATGGTGCTGAGCACCATGATGGGCGCACCGATGCCGCCGAGGTGGAGCCGGTAGAGCATCAGAGGCAGCGCGACGGCCAGGCCCGCTACGGGGCCGCTGTGCAGCACCGTGAACACGACAGGCACCGCACGGAGGTCGGCGAAGACGCCTGGAACAACCGTGGCGGGGAACTGCATCAGCAGCAGGCCGGTGGCGGCCAGGCCGGCGGAGCGCGCCCAGAACCACGGCCCCCGGCCCTGCACGGGCCAGCGGCGATACGTGAAGCCCAGCATGAACGCGCAGGACGTCAGGATGCACAGGTTGAGGAACAGGGTCGTGAGCATGGCCCTCCGGCGGGTGGTGCCTGGACGGTACCGGTTGAGCTCTGACGGAATCGTGACGACGTTAAACGAAAGACGGCGTCCAAGAAGGGTCGCCAGTGCTGCCTGCCCGGTCATGGTCAAGGTGACAAGGTGCGGGGGGTTCAGGCCCGGCTGCCGAAGTGCGTCGCACTGTGGCGTCTGCCCCGGTGAAGGCCACGGACGGCGATCGAGCGGACAGGCCAGCCGGTGCTGCGCCCGGTCAGCTTCCTGAAGAACACGAGCATCGCCACGTTCAAACCCCCAGCAGATGTTCAACGGGTGGAGCCAGATCGATGTGGTCGTCTGACACCGCGCAGTCTGGGCGAGCTCTGGCCAGTGGCGGGCCAGGTGACAGCGCGTCCTCGGATCCGGGAAGGCACTGGCCTCTGCGCGTCACCCGGTCTGTATTGCCCCCAGCGACCCTGGCACGTGGATGTCCGCGAACGCCCCGTCCTGCCCGAGCGTGGCCTGCATCGTCCCGAGGCTGTGCATGATCAGCAGCACCTGACGCACCCGCCGCGCCGTGAACGGCACCTCCGTCTCCAGCTGCGCCACGCTCAGCGGCCGGTCAGCGGTCTGCAGGACCTGATACACCGCCCGCAGCTGCTGGCGGATGCCCGGCAGACACGACTCGGCCTGCTCCTGCATCCACATGCGCTGACCCTCCCGCGTCAGCGTCACGGTGTGCGGCGCGCAGGTATCGTCCTCGCGGCGCAGGAAGACCTGGCCCGCGTCACGCAGGTCCACCAGGACTCGGCCGACCTCAAGGGCCGAGACGCGGTGGACCTGCGCGAAGGTGCGCGCGTCGAACGCATGCCCGGGTTCGTCCAGCCACGTCAGGGCGACCTCGCGGACGATGGCCGCGCGCAGGAGGCGAGGTCGCATGACTCTCACCTTACCGGTCCGCCTCCAGCGGCCATGACGACAGGTCAGGTATCCGGGACCAGTGGACTAGGCAGCACGCGCCCTATTCCTCCGTCACGTGGACGCCGCAGGCGGGCTCGGCACGACAGGCCATCAGGCTACGGTCGACCCATGAGTTCAGCCGCTCAACCCCCAGTCCACCGGCCAGGGTGCGGTCGTCATCCGCGAGCGAATCATTGATCCTGCTCCGGACGCGCTGGCGGCGTTCCTCAGTTGCCACACCGCAGTCGGGATTGCCTCCTCCAGTTGGCGGATTTGGCCGAAGCGACTTCCCGAAGTCGCGCGGCCGGCATGGCTGGCGACCTCAGAGGCTCCGCATTCAGACGTCTCGCAGGCGGTACCGGCCGCGCGTCACGCGCTCCAGGTCCTGGGTACGCCGTCCAGTGGGGTCGGGCGCCGGCGCGCAAAGGGTGCTCGTGACGTACGTGCGGATCGACAACTCCTTGTACTGGTGACCGCGCGCCTTCATGCCTGCGACGACGTCTGCGGCACCAAACGTCTGATCGGTCCGGCCCTGCACCAGTTCGCGGATGACCTCGAGGATGTCATCTCGACATGTCATGGCCCAAGTATTTGGGCGTCCTACACGTAGAGAAACGAATATTCCCACAGTCATCTGGTCAGTTGCGACCTCATTGAGTCTCAGACAGAACGGATGCCCGTGAGGACGCTGGCTATTGTCGGTGCGGGCCGAGGATGACTACAGCCGCCTGGGCGGGCAGGTGCGGGGTAACCCGTTCGGGACGTGGAACGCACGCGCGCCGAGGTGTGCCCACAGACCCCTGCGGCGCGCTCCTGGTGGTGATCAGGAGCGATACGGTCTCTGGGGCCGTGTGCCGGCGCGCGTGTCTATGTTCGGCGTTAAACGCTCCGCAGCAGGCGCGCAGAAGATCAAGCCGCCTGCTGCGGTTCTAGGGATATCCAGAACTCCACTCGAGGGACAACAGAGGGGGTAGGGCCTCCGGTCACTCACAGCTCACCACCCACCGATACGTTGCCAGAACCCTTGGCCGGAGCTCCTCAGGCCTGCGGCAGGCTGAAGAAGAAGGTGGCGCCCTCCCCAGGTCGGCCCTCAGCCCACACTCGCCCGCCGTGCTTCTCCACGATGCGCTTCACGTTCGCCAGCCCCACCCCGGTGCCCTCAAATTCGCTCTGGTGGTGCAGCCGCTGGAACACCCCAAACAGCTTGGAGGCGTACTGAGGCTCGAACCCCGCTCCGTTGTCCCGCACCGCGATCATCACCTCGCCCGGCGCGTCCTCGGCCCAGACGTCGATCACCGCCTCCTCACGGCCCCCGCTGTACTTCACGGCGTTGCCCAGCAGGTTGGCGAGGACCTGGCGCAGCAGCCCCGCGTCGGCACGCACCACCGGCAGCTCACCGATCCGCCAGGTCACGGTTCGCCCGTCCAGCTCCGGGGTGAGGTCGGACCGTGCGGCGGCGAAGAGTACGTTCAGGTCCACATCCGTCTTGACCAGTTGGGCAGCGCCTGCCCGGGCCAGGCCCAGCAGCGCGTCGGTGAGCACCTCCATGCGGGACGCCGCACTCTCGATCTGGTCCACGTACTTGAGCAGGCCAGGAGTGTCGCCGATCTTCCTGCGCAGAAGTCCCGCGAAACTCCCGACGTGCCTCACCGGGGCGCGCAGGTCGTGCGACACCGTATACGCGAAGGCCCCCAGCTCCTCGTTCGCGGCCCGGAGCTGGGCCTGCTGCTCGGCGAGCTGCCGGGCGGCGGCCGAGCGCTCGAAGGCGAGTTCCAGCATGAGCACCGCCGTCTCCAGCAGGGCGTGGTCGACCGCCGACCAGCGGTGGGAGCCGAACAGGCCCACCGCCAGCACCCCCACGACCGAGCCGTCTGCGTGCACCGGCAGGCACGCGGTCGCTCCCACCTCCGACACCAGCTCACCCAGTCCGTCGGTGTTCGTGTCGTAGCTGTCCTGGTAGTAGGGGGCGCCGCTCTGGAAGGGAATCCAGAGGTTGCGGGTCTCTTCGAGGGGCAGCCCCGCGTCCACCACGGCCTGCAGCTCGTCGTTGCCCAGGTCTCCCGTCTGCACCCGGAGCCGCCACAGGCCACCCTCGGGCCGGTAGTACAGCCCGAAGCCCTCGGGCAACACTTCCAGCACGATCTCCTGTGCCCGCTTCACCAGCACCAGCGGATCGGTCTCGAAGGCGAGGTCGCGCGCGAGCACCGCGAAGCCCTCCAGCGCCCGGTTGCGCGCCTCCACCACCTCCGCCTGCTCGCGCAGCGCCCGCACGGATCCCGCACGTTCGGCAGCCAGGGTCAGACCGCGCCCCACCCCCCGCATCACCGCCTGATCGCTCGCGTTCCAGTAGGCGCGCGTCTTGAGGCCTGTGGTCAACAGCCCCACCACCTCCCCGTCGACCATCACGGGGAAGAACCCAGCCGCGCCGTACTCGCGGGTCTGCTGGGCGGTGTCGTCCACCTCGTCTCGCCAGCCGTCGATGAACACCGCGTCACGGGCCGCGACGCTCTGTGCGATGCCCACCGTGCTCCCCGGCACCCCCTGCCGGACGAGCGCGAGGGTCGCGGCCGGCAGGTCGCCGGCCCACGCGACGCCGCGCCACAGCTCCCCATCCGGCTCGTAGTACACGGCAGTGCCGTCCTCGAAGGTCGCGTGCAGCACCTCACAGGCCCGCCGGGCGAGGTCGCGTTGCCCTTCCTGGCTGCCGACCGCCTCGCTGAACGCCACGAACGCGTCCAGGCTGGCCGTGCGCTCCTGCAGGCGCTGTGTCTGCTCCGCGCGCTCGAGAGCCAGCCCCAGGCCGCGCCCCACGGATTCGATGACGGCCTGCTCCTGCACCGTCCACACGGGTCGTCCAGTCCCCGTGGCGAACAGGGCGTAGGGCTGATCGCCATGGAAGTAGGGGGTGACGCTCAGGGCGCTGGCATATCCCACCGACTGCACCCGGCCTTCATCGCCCTGGGCAAATACGGTCCGGCGGGCGGTGAGGGCGTCCGCGACCAGGGGTGTTCCCAGCGGGACGCCTGCCTGACGGGCAGCCCGAACGGCGGGGGGCGTGTTGCGTGAGAAGGCGGCTGGGAACGCCGTCTGGCCCTGAATGAGGTACAGGCCGCTCGTGGCCCCGCTGACCGCGTCCTGAATGATGTCCCCGGCCGCCGTGGCGAGGTCCGCGAGGTCCGTGCTGCTGGCCACCTGGGTCGTGAAGCGCACGAAGGCGTCGAGCGCGCGTTCCTGTTGGCTGACCCGCACCTCGAGCGTCTGCGCGTGGTCCCTCAGCAGTTGCTGCGTGTCGTGCAGGTGCTGTTCGGCGACCTTGCGCGCCGTGATGTCCCGGGAGATCGCCAGCAGGCGGGTCACACTGCCGTCTGGGGCCCACAGCGGGGACACGCGGACCTCCCACCACTTCGGGGTGCCTGCAAACGTCCTGGCCTCACCTTCGAAGGTCGTGCTGTTCCCCGAGCGCGCTGCCTCCAGAGCGCGTTCCACGTGCCCGCGGCCCAGGCCGTCCCAGAGGGTGGGCCACGGGACGTTCTGGCAGACGCTGAAATCGTCGATCTCCATGACCTCCAGGCCGCCCGGGTTCATGGACAGGACGCGCGCGTCCAGATCGAGCACCTTGATGCAGTCGGTGCTGGTGTCGATGATGGCCTGGAGCTCGGTGGGGTTCAGCTGGGGATCGGGGGTCGGGGGCATGACTCGGCGCTCAGTCTGACATCTGACTGGGCACTGAATGGCCGCGCCACCCACCGTGGGTGTGGAGCCGGCATGACCGGTAGCCGCCGGACGTCTTGATCAGGGTGTTCCGTCCAGCGGCGGACACGACCTGGACATGCTCTACAGCACAGCGAGGGTGCGAAGGACTGCGAGCATGGATCAGCGAACGACGATGAACGCCGAACGGCCCCGCGCTTCACGCCCGAGTTCTGAACCTCTCTGTCGGGCCCGAACGGCCGTTGCCACTGCCCCCAGGTGTACCGACCACGCCGGATCAGAAGCGATCTGGCACACGACCTGATTCTCAAGCCGCGTGCCGAGCGACCCCGGTCTCGCCCGGGTCAGGGTGCCCGAACGCGCTCCGGGAACAGCAGAGACGCGCGCAGGCGGCTGAACGCGCCCCCGTGCTCGGGCCACGAGGCCTCCAGCGCCTGCTGCAGCGCCGCCACCTCCGCAGACGCGTCGGCGTGGTTCCTGAGTGCGCGGGCATGCGCCAGCACCAGGGCGTCGACGGCCGGCGCCCGCGCGTCGCGGCCGGGATCCACGTCCTCCAGCCGGGCGAGCAGCCGCACGGCACTGATGCGGGCGCTCGCAGGCATGCCAGCCGTGTACTGAGCCACGCCACACGCGTCGCCACGCCGCAACGCGTTCCATGCCAGCGTGAACGCGTGACGCTCGAGCTCGTCCGGGTCCGGCGTCAGGGCGGCCAGCGTCCGGGCCGCGTCGCTGGCGTCCTGACCGCGCAGCAGCGCAGACTGTATAGCCACACACTGCAGCATGTGATCGACGTCGCGGCTCCCCAGTGCGGCTGCCTCGCCGCGCATGGCCAGCACGTCGCCGTCGTCCACCACCGCGCCGCAGCGGACCTGCATCGTCAGCAAGATGGCCCTGCGGCGCAGGACCAGCAGCGCCTCTCCGCGCGTCCGGGCCAGGGCGACCACCTCGCTGTAGCCCGCCAAACCAGGGCCGACATCGCCGGTCATAAAGCGGCTCACACTCAGATTCCCCAACACCGTGGGGCGCCCCTGCTCAGGGATGTGCGGCAACGCGCTCGCCAGCGTCGCGCCGGCCTCCGCGTACTCTCCTATCTCAATGAGAACGCCGCCCAGGTTGGCGCGCGCCTGGGCGCCCAGCAGCATCAGACCGTGGCGATCCGCCAGCTCGACTGCACGGCGCAGGAGGTCACGCGCCGCAGGGAATTCGCCGGCCATGGCCTGCTGGGCCCCGGCGACCGCGTCCGCCTGCGTCAGGGACGTGGGATCGCCCATCACCTGGGCCAGTCGGCGCAGTCGCTCGCCCTCCTGGCGGGCCAGGTGGTGGTCGCCTCGCGCACTCGCGAGGTGGGCCAGCGTCATCGTGACCTGGAACGCCCGGCCGCTGCCGGACAGGGGGTTCAGCTCACGGCTGGCCTGCAGGTCCGCTTCTGAAGCGGCCAGTTGCCCGAGCTTCAACCGGGCGCTCCCGCGAAGGTACAACGCGGTCGACCGCAGCGCGTCCGGCAGATCCGTTCCCAACACCTGTTCGGTGACCGCCAGGACGTCCGCGTACGCAGCGTCGAACAGGTGAATGTGCGCTTCGCACAGCGCGTACTGAGGTGGCCCCAGCGCCGCCGCGTGCTGCCGTGAGCGCAGGGCTGGCAGCGTACTCCGCGCGCGTTCCACGTCTCCCAGGGCGTGCAGGTGCACGCCGAACAGCGAGAGCGCCGCGTCGAAGGCGGCGGCGTCGTCCAGCCCCAGCGTCAGGGCGTGCCCGTAGCTCTGCGCCGCCTCGGCCAGGGCAAACGCGCGGCGCGAGTGGTCGCCCGCCCGGACCCACCACCGCGCGGCGTCCTGGAGGCGCCCTCCCGACTCGAAGCACTGCGCGACCTCCTGCGGCGCCGTGCCGACCGCGGCCAGGGCGTTCGCGACGGTGGCGTGCAGCCCCCGCCGCCGCTGCTCTGGCACGGCGTGACGCAGCGCCTCGCGCTGCAGGTCGTGGCGCAGCGCCACGCCGGCACTCACTTCATGCACGAACCCGGCGGCTTCGAGCGCCTGAACCGCGTCCATCACCTCCCACTCGCCCAGGCCGCAGGCCTGCGCCAGCACGTGGACGCTCAGGGGGCGCGCCTGCACGCTCAGCGTATCCAGCACCCGCCGGACCGACCGGTCCAGCAGGTCGGCGCGGTCCACGATGGCGTCCTGCACGCTGCGTGGCAGTGGCAGGTGCGCGTAGCCCCCGGCCGCGTGGAAATCAACATGCCAGCGCCCGCCCTCGTCCACCCGGATGTGCCCACTGCCGATCAATGCGCGCAGCGTTTCGAGGAAAAACAGGGGGTTCCCGCCGGTCGTCTTCTGCAGCGCCGCGGCGAACTGCGCGCCACCCGGACTGGTACTGAGGTGCTGGACCAATGCGAGCAGATCCGTGCTGGAGAGCGGCGGGACGTCCAGTGTGCGCAGCGTACCGGCGGCACGCTGTGAGCGCACCCACGCGTCGGCGGCGCTGCCGCGCAGCTCGAAGGCCCGGGCGGTGGCCACCACCCTCGGCCGGCGTCCCCGGGCCAGGGCCGCGACCTGGCGCAGCATCAGGCCCAGCACGTCCAGGCTGGCAGGGTCCACCGCATGCAGGTCGTCGAGGACCACGCAGCCGTGGGCACCGGCGGACTCCACCAGGGCGCCGGCCAGTGCGTCGTGCAGCGCTGCCCGGCCCGCCTCGCTGTACATCTGCACTGACGACGTGCCCTGCAGGCTGGCGATCGCGTCCTTCGAGCGCCCGGACAGCGCGCCGGCATCCGTGTCGGTCAACGTGAACATCACGGCTGAGAGCGGGCCGGCGGCCACTGCGCCTGACACCACCACCGCCCGGTCCGCGAGTTTTGCAAACTCCAGCGCCACGCGGGTCTTGCCCACCCCCGGATCGCCCAGCAGCAGGGTACAGACCGGGCCGCCCTGCAACGCGCGCATCACCTCGGCGCGACCCACCAGCGGAAGGCGCGGCAGCGTGACCCCACGGGCCACCCCGGCTTCCAGCTGGCCGAGCTGCTCCAGCCAGGCCCGGGTCGTGACCAGCGGCGCACGCCTGAATTCCCGCCGGGTCATGGCGTCACACTCCGCGTATACCCGCCGGGCCTCGGGCGCGTCGTTCAGCAGCACACACAGCCGCAGCCACTCCTGCCGGGCGTCTTCCGACAGCGGATCGAGCTCACTCCACTGGCGGATGAACGCCCGCGCACCTGCGTGGTCACCGGCGCGCTCCGCATGCTGGGCCGCGTCGCGCAGCGCGCTGCGGTAGAACGCGGTCCAGTCGGTCCGCACCGCCTGCAACCACTCGCCCAGTCCGCCGGTCACGTCCACCACCCAGGGCAGCACGTCTGGCCCAGCGGCCGAGAGAGCGCCCGCCGCGTCGCCCGCTGCGGCCAGATGCCGTGCCCGGCCCATGTCGCACACCACGCCGTCAGCGATGTCCACATGCATGCCGGTCGTCGTCAGGGCGCCGGCGAATGGCCCGCGGGCCATGCGGTAGAGTTCCACCCGCAGGTTCGAGCGGGCATGTGCCGAGTCCTCCCACAGCAGCGTCGCCAGTGCGCCGCGCTCCCGCGGACCACCCAGGGCGGGCACCGCCAGCAGCATGGGCGGCCGGTCCTTCACGTGGGCCGGCGCGCGGGTGAGAGTGATGAGCATGCGGTCAGTTTAGCGAGCGCAGCCGGACCGTGCCCGCATGGACGCAACGCGACCGCAACGGCACGCAGGCCATCCTCACTCATGCCGACCAGCGTTCCGCCGCCTGCGGGCCCGCCCATGGCGCAGTTCACCGTCACTGTGTACGCCACTCACGTGGACGTCACCGATCACGCGGATCACAGCCGCCACACGTTCGCCACGCTGCTGGGCGCTGTGAGCTATCTGGAAATGACCAGTCTGTCACGCGAGCAGGTCGCCCAGCACGGCGGCCTGCACTAGCAGCGTCACGGCCGATTTCTGCATGATTCGGCCCGCCGCACCGTTCCAGCGCATCTTCGGCGTCGCCACCGGCAACGGGCGTTCACGCTTTGGTGGCGCTGGCGGACGTGCTGCCGCCGCAGGTGATCGCCCTTGTGCACGGGGTCGCGCCGCTGGCGGAAACCTACTGGATGGGGAGCTCGGACACGCCGGCTGAGATCCGGCGGCTGGTGCGGCGCGCCAGGCAGGGGCTGGGGCGCAAACGCAGCAACATTCGCCCGGCCCACACGTGTTGGATGGAAGCGCGAGCACGCCGGTAACCCAGGAGTGCAATGGAAGAAGGCGACCCGGAGGCCGCCTTTGATTTCTCTAAGATAGCGCGGTATGCAGATCTGGTCAATTCATGCACCCCGGTGCCGACCCCTTTTCCTGGGTGGCGGATTCCGGTTCCAACTGCAGGCCGACGGCGACGGCGGTGGTAACTGGTCACGGTGCAAGTTGGGGGCTCCGCGTGGGTCGACCTCTGTCGCACCCGCGTGGTGCCATCCATCTCGCAATTAGCGCTCAGAAGTCGGGCTCAAGGGCCACAGCGAGCCCATGGCCTCCCTATGATCCAGCCCTTCGGTGATGCACCACACCTCACGAATGGATTGAGCGGGAAACAGCAGGTCGGTCAGGACCGCCCGGCCGCCGCCGACAAAGACCTCGAGCGAGCTCGCGTCTAGAAAAAGGCGTAACTCGTGATCCTCCATCGGCGGCAAAGGCGCGCGGTGCTCTCCCGCGTACCCGGTCAGCCCAGCCGTGACAGCGGTCTCGGGCCGCCGCACGGCCACCTCGCGCGGCGTGACCTCCACGCTCACCTCGATGCCCGCCTCCGATCGGAACTCCAACTGCACTCGGAAGGAATTGGAGCCGGGCCAGCGCAGGAGGAACTCGTGCGCCTGATCGGTCTCGAAGGGCGTAATGCCGGCAGATATTGGCCGCTCAGCCTGTCTCAGGGCCTGGAGCTCGGGCACAGGCCGCTGCACCAGCACCGGCCCGTCCAGATCGACGCGGACCCCCACCTCACGGGGCAGACTCATGGCCCCACGCCACCCCGCAGCCGCCGTCGGAACGTGATGGGCGTACTGCCAGTTGCTCATCCAGCTGAGCCAGACCCGGCGCTCCGGGAGGTCATGCCACGTGATTGCGGCGTAGAAGTCCTGCCCATGATCGACCCACCAGGCAGGCGTGCGCGGCATGAAGGTCTGACCGTCGAAGTCGCCCAGCCAGTACTGCACGCCTGACCCGCCGTACGGTCCGCCGGGATTCAGGTCCACCTTCAGCACCCAGTGCTCGTGCCCGGCGTCGTCCAGCACCGGGAAGAGGTCTGGCACCTCCCAGATGCCCCCCGTCGCGCCCGCGGGGCCGAAGATGCTCAGGGACGTCCACGCGCGCAGATCTGTGGACCGCAGCAGTTCGATTTCCCGCTCGACCGGATGGACCACCGCCATGATCCACGAGGCCGTTGGTGCATGCCAGAACACCTTCGGATCACGGAAGTCCAGCTTCCCGCGGTCCAGCACCGCGTCCGGGTGGAGGGTCCACGAGGTCCCGCCATCCTGGCTGCTCGCCAGGTACTGCGCCTGGTTGCTGCTGGTGTGCCCGGTGTAGCAGGCCACCAGGGGGGGAGACGTGCCGTCGCCCAGACCGCTGGTGTTCTGCCAGTCCACCACGGCGCTGCCGGAGAAGATCTGGTGCTCGCCTTCCGCCAGAGCGATGTCCTGTTCGTGCCAGTGCACCAGATCCGTGCTGACCGCGTGTCCCCAGTGCATGTGGCCGTGGCTGCTGGCGTACGGGTTGTACTGGTAGAACAGGTGGTACACACCGCCGAAGTACACGAGGCCGTTCGGATCGTTGATCCAGTTCGCGGCCGGCGTGTAATGCACGTGTGGGCGGTAGGGATCCTGGCGGACGGCAGGTTTGGTCATGCCATTCAACCTTTCACTCCGGAACCGACCACGGAGGCCACGAACCACCGCTGGAAGATCAGGAAGACGATGATGACGGGCAGGGCCATCAGCACGGCGAAGGCCGTCACGTTGCCCCAGTACGACTGCTGACTGCTGAAGAACGCGGCCATCGCCACGCTGAGCGGGCGGAATTCCACGCCGCGCGTCACCAGGCTGGGCCACAGGTAGCTGTTCCACATGTCTAGGAAGCCCAGGATGGCGGTGGTGGCAATGACCGGCTTGCTCAGGGGCAGACCGATCTTCAGGAAAATGGTCGGCAGATGCGCTCCGTCGATGCGCGCGGCCTCGATGAGTTCAGCGGGCAACTTCGAGAAGAACTGGTAGAAGAGAAAGACCGAGAAGGCGCTGGCGATGAAGGGCACGATCTGCACCTGATAGGTGTCCAGCCACCCGAGGCGGCTCATCATCAGGATGAGGGGGATCAGCAGGCCCTCGCCGGGGATGACGAAGACGGCGATGATGATTGCCAGGTAGACCTTGCGGTACGCGCCCTGGCCCCACGCGAGGGCGAACGCGGCCGACGAGTTGACCATCACGCCCAGACCCACCGTGCAGACCGTCACGAACAGCGTGTTGAACAGGTACCGCACGAACGGCTGGTAGGGGTCGTTGATGACCTCCTGGTAGTTCTGGGTGGACAGCGCCGTTGGAATGAAGGCCTTGGCGGTGCCGAGGATGCTGTTGATGGCGGCCTCGTCCGGGTTCAGGCTGACGGAGATCATCATCATGAGCGGCCCGAGCACCAGCAGGGCCAGGAGCACACCGAGAATCAGTCGCACGACATTCATACGTCACCTACTCGTTTTTGACCACGACGCGCTGGAAGATGGCCAGGGCGCCGACGATGAGCACGAAAATCACGGCCACCGCCGAGCCGTACCCAACCAGCTGGCTGGTGTAGCCCTGCTGAATCATGTACCGCACCAGGGTGTTGGTCGAGCCGACCGGCCCCCCACGCGTCAGGATGTCCACCTGCGTGAACAGCTTGAAGGCCTGGATGGTCGTCGTGATCAGGATCAGGATGTTCGTGTTGCGCAGTCCGGGGAAGGTCACGGCCCAGAACTGCTGCCAGCCGTTGGCGCCGTCGATGCGCGCCGCTTCGTAGCGCTCATGTGGGATGTCCTGAAGCCCCGCCAGGTACAGCAGCATCTGGAACGGGAACGTGGCCCACGCGGAGAGGAGCACGATGGCCGGCATGGCCCACACTGGACTGCCCAGCCAGTCCACGTAGGTCGAGGCCCCGAAGGCTTTGATGATGTTGTTGAACAGGCCGTCCGGGATGCGGTAGAAGGCGGCCCAGATGACGATGACCACGGTCATGGGTGTCATCAGGGGCAAGATGGCGACGCTCCGGAAGAACGACCGCAGCGGGAAGCTGCTGTTCAGCAGGACGGCGATGGCCAGCGAGAGCGCGCACTGGAACGGCACGACCAGCAGGGCGAAGTAGGCGGTGTTCCGGAAGGCCTGCCAGAAGGCGGGGTCCGTGAGGATCGCGCGGTAGTTGTCGAAGCCGACCAGCGCGGTGGGAACCGGGTTGGGGACCAGGCGCTGGTCGGTGAAGGACAGGTAGATGGACATGGCGAAGGGCAGCAGCAGGAAGAGGATCAGCAGTACTGTGGCCGGCGCCAGCAGCAGCAGTTCCTCGCCGATCGGTTGGCGGACGCGCATGGGCCGCTGCGTGGCTCCCACGACGGAAACCTGAGTGGTTGAGTCCTGCACGTTCACTCCTTTGGAGCAGGGCAGTGAGCGTGCGGGGGGCAGCCAGTGCCTCCCCGCGCCCGGGCTTACTTCTTGTTGAAGGGCGGGTAGCCCTTGTTCGCGGCGATGTCCTTATCGATCGCGTCCGCGGCCTTGTCGAGTTCGGACTTCACGTCTGCGCCGTTCAGGATGTTCAGGACCGCGTCCCCGAACGACTTCGAGATCACCGGGTAGGCCGGGTGCACAGGGCGCACCACGGCGATGGCGGCGGCCTGCTCAGCCATCAGTTCGCCCTCGCCGCCCTTGCCGTACACCTTGCTCAGGGGCGTGGCGGACTTGCGGGCGGGGATGTAGCCGGTGATGTCGGCGTACTGCGCGACCTGGTTGGTGGACATGGCGAAGTTGATGAAGGTGCCGGCGTCCGCCTTGTTGGCCGAGCTGGCCGGAATGGCCCAGCTCCACCCACCGTTCGGCGAGGCCTGCTTGTTGCCGCAGAATTTTGGGGCGGGGATCAGCACCAGGTCGTCCTTGAGGCCGGCTTTGTGATCGCGCCACATCCAGTTGCCCACCCACACGAGGGCCGCGGTCTTGTCGCCAAAGAAGCGGTTGTCGCCGCCGCTCTGGGGCACGATCCAGTTCTTCTTTTTCCAGTCCTGCAGGGTGGTGAGGATCTTGATGGCGGCCGGGGAGTTCACCGTGCCGGTGGCCTGCCAGGTCTTGCGGTTGATCAGGTCGGCCCCGCAGGATTGCAGGAAGGGGGCGAAGCCGTAGCTGAGCCACTCGCCGCTGTAGTTCAGCTTGAGGTCCAGGGGCCACGTGACACCCTTGACCTTGCTGAGTTTGCTCAACGCGTCCTGGAACTCGGTGAGCGTCCACGCGTCCTTGACGCTCGTGGGGATGCGTACGCCGGCTTCCTTCAGGTACTTCTTGTTGCCCCACAGCAGCACGGTGGAGTCGTAGGGGCTGATGGAGTACATCTTGCCGTCCGGGCTGTACGTGCCCTGGTCCTTGATGGCCGGAAGCAGGTCGCTCAACAGGGCCTTGTCGAGGTAGGGGTTGAGGGGCGCGAGCTGGCCGGACCACACGTAGTTGGCCATGTTGGGGCCGTCGAGCATGATGACGTCGGGGAGTTTCTTGCTGAGGAAGCCGGCCTTGAGGGCGTCGTTGATGTTGGGGATGGGCGTGACCTTGGCGGTGATGCCCTTGCTGGAATTGGCCGCGTTGAAGGCCTTTTCGAGTTGGAGGAAGTAGGGGCGCTCGGAGGTGCCGTCGATGACCCACACGGTGATGTTTTTGGCCTGAGCCAGGGAGGCGGCGAGGGTGGCGGTGAGGGCGGCAGCGATGGTGAGGGTACGGCGCATGGTGTCCTCCGGGACGGAATACGGGGGCTTCATGACGGGATAACGTTATCTCGGTGCGGAAAAAAATTAAGAGGTCATCGGAGAAGCCTCCTTTGGGGGCGCTGTCGAGGAACGCACAATGAGTTGAGCGGAAAGCCGTTGGACGCGGGGTTCAGCGGGATGTGCTGCCGAGTCGTCGAGAGCCTTGATAAGAAGTTGGCCGGCCTTATAGCCCATGTCGTATGCGGGCTGCGCGATGACTGTGAGGGGTGGGTCCATCAGTCTGGCCCAGCGGGTGTCGTCCATACCGATGAGGGAAACGTCGTGGGGCAGTCGCAGGCCGAGGTGCCGGATGGCCTGAACGGCGCCGGCCAGCATTTCGTTGGTAGTGGTGATCAGGGCAGTGGGGGGCGATTTCTGCGTGAGCAGGTGAGTGGCGGCGCGCACGCCACCGTCCTCGGAGAACACGTCCGAGGCGAGGTGGGCCGGGTTGACGGGCAGGCCGTGGACGGCCAGGCGCTCCAGGAAGCCTTCACGCCGCTCGACTTCCGTGCTGACGGGCGCGTCACCGTAGATCAGACCGATGTTGCGGTGTCCGAGCTCCACGAGGTGATCGACGGCCTGGCCGATGGCCCCCCGGTTGTCGAGCAGCACCGCGTGACAGCTGAACGAGCCGATGGTGCGGTCGACTTCGACGACGGGGAGGTAGCCAGAAACAACTTCCAGGTAGGGATCGGTATCGGAGGAGGGCACGACGATCAGCCCGTCCACCTGGTAGCCCTCGAAGATCTGCGCGTACATGATCTCGCGCTCGACGGAGCTGCCGTGACCGGTGATGACCGCGTAGCCCTGTTCGATGGCGGCGTCCTGGATGCCCTGTGCGAGGATGTTGTGGAATGTGGCGACGGTGCCGGCGGTGAGGTATCCGATGATGTTGGTGCGTTGTTCTCGCAGGCTCTTGGCGAGGCGATTGGGCCGGTAGCCCAGGACAGTCACGGAGTGTTCGACTTTTGCCTTGAGTTCGGGGGCGACATTCGGCACCCCCCGGAGCACACGGCTCACAGTGGGAACCGAGACCCCGGCGTGGTGTGCGACGTCGGACAGCTTCACGGTCCTAGACATCTTCACCTCAGATAACGTTATCTCGTTTGGATCGATTATTCCCCAAGAGTCGATAAGTGTCAAGGGGGTCACCTATCCCTCCCATTCCTCTTGGAACGCATAACAACACCGTTGGTGCTGCCTGAGCGTGATCAGACAGCAGACCAATCGCGTGAATGCCAAGTGGACGTCCGCCCGCACCGCATACCTCACCCCCAGCCGACGGAAGCGGCTGAACCACGCCAGGGTCCGCTCCACCATCCAGCGGTGTCGGCCCAACCGTTCACTGGACTCCCGACCCCGGCGAGCAGTGCGCACCGTGATGCCGCGCCTGTGGCACGCTAGGCGGCATCGGGGAATGTCATACGCCTTGTTCACATGCAGCCGCTCCGGACGGCTGGGGGGCCGGCCTCCCAGCCCGTGATGAATGGGCGGCACAGCATTCAGAAGGGGTTCGAACAGCATGCTGTCATGCCGGTTCGCTGGTGAGATCAGCACCGCCAGTGGTGTCCCCAGAGCGTCCACGATCACATGACGTGTGCTGCCGGGCCGACAGCGATCCGTGGGCTTCGAGTCTGTTTGGGCGCCCGGGCTGCGGGAACGCTCGTACTGTCCACACATGCGCGGGTTCAGTCGAGTTGATTCGCCTGAGCCATCCGGTCAAGGAGCACCTGGTGCAGGCGGGTGAAGACACCCGCCGCGTGCCAGTCACGGAGACGTCGCCAGCAGGTCATGCCGCTGCCGTAGCCGAGCTCGTGTGGGAGGTGTTCCCAGCCGATGCCCGTCTTGAGCACGTAGAGGATGCCCTCCAGTGCAGCTCGATCGGGCACCCGGGGTCGACCACCTTTGGGTTTCGGGCGTTCAGGTGGGAGTAGCGGATGGATCCGCTGCCACAGCTCGTCGCTGATGACAGGCCTGGCCATGCTTCACCTTGCACACCCAACCTAAGGTTTTGATAGGCGTGCTTAACCCCTGAGTTCCTCCGGTTCCATGGGCCGTAAGTTGCCAGAGCCCAAACGCAGGCGCCTCAGTCCGCAGCGTCGGCTGGCTGGAGGCGGCCCAGCGGCAGTTCAGTCACGCGCCCGACTTTGAGCGTCACTGCCCGCCCCATGCGCGTGACCTGCCCCTGCACGATCAGCGCCTGCGCGTCGCGGAGCAGGATACGGTGCGTCTCCCACAGATCCGGGCTGATGATCGCCTGCACGCGGCCGGAGCTGTCCTCCAGCACGTAGAACGCGAACCCTTTGGCCGTCGGAGGTCGCTGCTTCGCCACGATCACGCCCGCCGCCCAGACCTCAGCGCCGTGCTTCAGACCAGCCAATGCCTCGCAGCCCAGATCACGCAATCGCGCGCGGTGCGCATCCAGGGGATGCCGCCCCGTCTCACTGACTCCCTTGGTTCGCAGGTCGAGCAGTAGCACGTCGCCTGGCGCCAGTTCAGGGAGCGTCGGGGGATCCACGATCGGCACGAGCAGGCTGTTCGTGCCAGATGGCCGCGCGTTGACGAGCGTGTGCAGCACGTAGTACGCCTCCCGCCGGTTGTGCTGGGTGTCGATGGCATCGAAAGCTCCGGCCTTCACCAACTGCTCTAGGGCATCGCGCTTCACCGCCACGCGGTCGTAGAAGTCCTCGACGGACGAGAACTTACCGTGCACCAGCCGCTCCTGCACGATGGCGCGCGCCGTGTCAGCACTCAGGCCATCTACGGCGGTCAGCGGCACTCGGACGGCGCGCGCGGACTCGGCGCGGTACGACACGCCTGAGCGATTCACGCACACGGGCCTGAGCTGCACCCCACGCCGGCGGAAGTCCTGGCTGATAGTACCGGCCGACCACATGCCCGGTGCCTCGGTCAGCAGCCCGGCCAGGAACGCGGCCGGGTGATGCCGGCGCAGGTAGGCGGACGCATACGCGTGCTGCGCGAAGGCGTGTGCATGCGACTCGGCAAACCCATAGCCCCTGAACGCCGCGCACATGTCGAAGACGGCTTCGGCTTCGTCTGGGAACGCTCCGCAGGTCAGTGCCGCCCCACTGACGAAGATGGTTTTCAGCTCGGTCAGTTCCGTCTCATCTTCGGTCTTGCTCAGGCGGCTTCTGAACCGGTCGGAGTCCGGCCAGCTGTAGCCCGCGTAATGCACCGCGATCCGCAGGATCTGCTCCTGGAACATCAGCGTGCCGTACGTGGCGGCCAGGATGGACCTCAGCGGTTCGGGCTGCTCCGGGACAGGCTCCTCGCCGCGCGCGCGCCGCACGTACGGGTGCACGGTTCCGGACTGGATCGGGCCGGGCCTGACCAGGGCGATCTGGTGGGCGAGCTGGGTCATGTCGCGTGGCTGCAACCGCGCCGTCATCTGCACCTGGGCCGGGCTCTCGATCTGAAACAGGCCCATGGTGTCGCCGGACGAGATCTCCTGCCACACACCAGGATCATCGGGCAGGTCACCAAAGGGCAGCCAGGTCCCGGTCAGTCGGAGCACCTCTTCACGGGCGCGCTCCAGAGCGGCGAGCATCCGCAATCCCAACAGGTCGAGCTTGATCAGGCCGAGCGCTTCTACATCATCCTTATCGAACGTCAGCATCCGGATCCCGCCGCTGGACCGGGTCAGTGGGCTGTAGCGGGTCAGCGCCTCGCCGCCCAGCACCACGCCGCCGGAGTGCGGCGCGAGGTGCCGCACGAACTTTGGCTCCATGCGCTCGAGCAAGTTCAGGAGAGCGGTCTTCACGGGGGCGTCGCCGAGCACCTCGTCGAAGACGACCGTGGCCTGCCGCGCGCGGTGGGGGCGGTGGTGCCGGTAGTCCCGCCCAAGGGCCCGACTCAGCCGGTCACGCAGTTCGGGCGGCAGTCCGAGCGCCCGGCCCAGATCCTGCACGGCTGAGGGCAGGCGGTACGTGATGCGGTTGGCGACCATGGCCTCGCCCGCCCCCTCGGCGCCCCAGCGCTCTTCGACCCACCGCAGGACCTGGTCGCGCCGCGAGCTTGCGATGTCGATGTCCACGTCGGGCATGGACGTGCGCCCCGTGTGGAGGAAGCGCTCGAAGAGCAGGTTGTGCTTCAGGGGATCGCTCAGCGTGATGCCGAGGAGGTGGCACAGCATGGAGCCTGCGGCCGAACCCCGCCCGGCGGCGAGAATCCCGTGCTGCCGGCAGTAATCGGTGACCTCGGCCGCTGTCAGGAAGAACCCGGCCATGTCGAGCTGAGCGACGGTGTCCAGTTCATGGCGAAGACGTACGGTGGCGTCCACGCGCCGATCAGGTGGGTACAACTCTAGGGCGGCGTAAACACGCTCTTCCAGGGCGTTCTGAGCGGTCTGGAACGGCCGCAGCAGCGGTGGCGGGCTGTGCAGCCTCTCGGGTAGCAACTCGAACACGCACTCCTGGGCCAGCTTCTCGGCGTTCTCCAGCGCGTCCGGGAAGGGCAGGAGCGCCCCCCAGTCCGCCGGTGTCCCGACCGCCCGCGCCTCATTTCGTGGCCGCTCGACGTGCGGCGTGTCGACGTCGATGCCCAGCCGGGCGCACGTCAACGCGTCCAGCAGCGGGTAATCCTCTGCCTCGGCCATGCAGACCTCCGGCGCGGCCACCACTGGCAGTTCGAGGTCGCGTGCCAGGCCCCGCAGGTACGCGAGCCGGCGGCGCTCCTGCGGCGCCTCGCCGTGAAACAGCTGCACGTACAGCCGGAACCGGAACGTCAGACGTAACCGCCGCAGGAGGTCCGTCGCCCGGGCCAAGTCCCGGCGCTCGCCCAGCACCGTAGGGAACCCCAGCCGCCCACCTGTGAGGCACACGAGGCCGTTGGGGCACGCTCCCGCGACCACGTCCACCTGTTCCAGCGACACGTGGAAGGGATCGGCCTGCCGGGCTTCGGTGATCAGGTGGCACAGCGCCGCGTACCCGTCCCGGTTCGTGGCGAGCAGCACCAGCGGGAAGACTTCTGGTGGAGCGTTGCCGTGGCCGGGGAACAGGATCGGCAGCGTCGTGCCGATAATGGCCCGTATCCCAGTGCCCTTCGCGGCCGCGCAGAGTTCGACGGCGCCGGCCACGCTGCACCAGTCCACCAGGCTGACCGCAGTGAAGCCGGCGGCCTTCGCCTGCCGTACCAGTCGGCCCGGGCTGACCGTGGCGCGGCCCTCGCTGAAATACGACTGGCACGCGAGCAGGGTGCCCAGTCCATCCATCAGTCCTGTACCCGCGCGAGCCACCAGCGCCCGTCCGGTGGTGCCGCGTGATGGAGTTCGGCCGTCAGGGGGCCGGCCTGGACCAGGAAGCACTCGCGGGGCACCTCGCCCAGCCACCAGCGGCCCCCATAGCGCCAGCGGTCGATGACCTCCCGGATGGGGAGTGCTCGGCCGTCCAGCAGGAGCACATGCGGCTGACCTGTGCCAGTGAGGGTGACCTGCACCTCCTGTTGCGTCGCTTTCACAGAGAAGCCCCCTCGAAGAAGGCCAGCACGCGGTTCACGGCAGTCTCGTGGCGCCTTGCACGGCTCGCCGGTGCCGGCCGCGGAGGCGTGAGCGGCGTGGGCCGTACCTCCCCGGTGAGCCAGTCCACCCACTCGTACCGGGCGTCCGCGATGTACGCGAAGGGATCCAGCCAGTGCACCTTGACCAGCGCGTCGGGAAAGCGCTGCAGGACGTCGGTCGTGACCTGCAACTCGGCCACGCCCGTCCACAGGCTGACCATCCGCGAGGGCTGCGCGAGGCCGCTCAGCTGCACGGTGATCCGGTCCACGCCCAGGGAGAGCGCGTCGGAGCTCTGGAGCCCCTGCACTACCAGCCGTTCCAGGCCGGTCCCATCAAGTGGCCACTTGAGCCGCCTGGTGACGCTGAGCCGCCCTCCCATGGTGTCCGCGTGCAGGGTGAGGTACGCGCACGTCCGCCCCCGCAGCTCGGCCCAGACGATGGGGACGAGTTCCGCGAGGGCCGCCTGGGCCTCGCCCGGCTCCATCAGCGGCTGATCGGTGCTCAGGCTGGCCTCGATGACCTGGCCGGGCGTGTGCCGGCCCACGACTGTTGTCCGCTGGCCTTTCAGAAAGCGCTGCAGCCCCCTGGCGATATCCACACCGAGGAACGCCTCGCGCTGGGCCGCGCTCCACTTCAGCAGGTCGGCCAGACCCCGTAGGCCCAGGAAGCGCAGGCGCTCGACATGGGCGGGCGTGAGCCCCAGGGCAGGGAGATGCTCGAGGGGCGTCAGGGCCAGGAACGCCTCTTCCGCCTTTCCAGCCGGCTGTGATGCGACCTCGCGCACCTCACCCGGTCTGGCGCGCAGTGCGGCGAGGTGCGCGACCTCCACGCTGCCAGCGTGACCCACCGGAGCGTGGAGCGCCGCAGCGAGGTCACGTGCCCCCTGGACACCCAGCGCCAGGTAGGCGACGCCCGGCTCCCGGCCCTCCACCCGGTCGGAGTACCGCGCATACAGCGTCTCGAGCAGTTCCGTCCACGCGGCCTGGGCGCTGGGGGCCCTCACCACCTCGGCGTGCAGCTCCGGGCAGCGGGAGAGCGCGGCCGCCTCCTTCATGCCCACGTTCACGCCGCTGAGCGTCGCCGCGGCGTTAGCGTGCACGACCTTCCCGGCCTCGTTCAACACCGCCACCGGCAAACCGGGGTGCTCGCGCTCGACCAGCGTCAGGACCCACGGCGCGAGCAGGACGCAGGCGACGCGCGTCTGGCCGGACACCGCGCTCACTCCCGCCGGGCGCTCACGCGCGGCACGCCGACCCCCACCCGGCCGACCATGCGGCCCTGCACCCGCACCTGATCCGCCGGGAAGCTCATCTGCACCATGGCCGGGTTCTCCGAGCGCAGGATGATGTCCTGCCCGAAGTGGTACAGGCGCTTGAGGGTCGCGGCGTTGTCACCGGGAATCAGGACGACCGCGACCTCACCGTCGTTGACCTGTTCGGTAGGGCGGATGATCACGTAATCGCCGTCGAGCACGCCGATGCCGGTCATGCTGTCGCCGGTGACCCGCAGCAGGAAGTCCCCGTCGCGCATGCCGAGCAGCGTCTCGAGGTCGGGCGTGCGGTCGTCGGGGGCCTGGTCAGCGAGGGTCGGCCGGCCGGCGGCGATCTGTCCGTAGATGGGGATGCCGACGTCCAGCGTGCGGCGGGCGAGGTCGGTCAGCGTCAGGGGACCGTAGCGGTCGGGGTTGGCCTCGAGGTAGCCCAGGGTCTGCAGCGCGGCGATCTGCTTGGAGATGGCGGGTTTGCTGACACCGCGGTCGCGGGCGACCTGCGTGAGGGTGGCGCGGGATCCGAGGCGCAGGATCACGCTCAGGAGCTGGAGGCGGGTGGGGGTGAGTTCGGGGGGCATGGCGTGACCTCGGGGAGGGGGAGGGGCCTCATGCTCCAGATTGCATTCAGGGGTTAACTCGTGTCAACCTATCTGCGAGGTGAAATCTTATGACAAAGTCGTCTCACGACAGAATCAAGGCGGCGCCGGATTTGGACGGCCAGGACGTGGCTCCTGAACTGGAGCCGCTGGGAGCGCCCTTGAACCGCGAGGAGGATCAGCCGAGTGGGGCCTTGGAGCCGACCTACACGCGGCGGATCGAGGTGCGCCTGGCCATGCCTGCCCCCCAGGTGCGCTACGAGAAGGGCAAACCCGTGCGTGACCCCGCTCCTGACATGGACCGGATCATCGCGGCCATCCGGCCGGTTCTGGAACGTCAGATCGTTGACCACCACGGGAGTCACACTGAACTGCTGATCACGGCGTCGCGCGTGCCGGGCATCCGGGTGAACGGCAACTTCGGCGAGAAGGCGAGTGCCGTCCAGAGCAGGGTGCAGGGGTGGGTCGACCAGGCATTCGAAGGCCTGAGCGACCTCGACGGATGAGCGCCGGTCGCCGCAACGCCAGGCGCAGGCAGAGAGGCAACGGATCCCCTCTGGAAGACATCAAACCAACCCTCGTGCTGGTCATTCCCGCGCACCATGAGATCAACCCAGACGCAGTGGACGCGCTGTGGCGCTATGTCCTTGACCGCTATGGTGCCGATCTGAGTGTCATGCGCTCGACCGCCTGCCGGGATAGCGTGGTGCCGCTGTACACCGGCCCCTGGCGGTGGGATGGCCCAGTGCCCCTGCACGACGATCTGTGGCCACGCATCCAGCCGACGACCTTCGCGCTGGACTGGCTTGCGCAAGCACACCACGGGCCCACCACCTGATGTCACAGCCGCTGCTTCACCTGGCCGCGCCGTGGCGGATGTCGGTGACGGGGGGGCGGTCCTTCAGTATGGCCAGCGCTTCATCACCGACGTGCCGTCAAGGACGCGCGCCGCCGGAGGCGTGCCATACCGCAACACCAAGCCCACGCCCCAGACTGCAGCCAGGCGCAGCACTGCCCAGAGCCGGCCCGGACGCTGCGCGTACCGTCGCTGCGCCCACACGGCACCCTGCCACAGCAGGCGGGAGGTCGACTCCCAGCGGTTCTCACCTGTCGTTCAGCGCGACCCTCCAGGTGGACAGCGATACGCACGTCGCTACGTGGGCGCTTGCGGGGCCAGCGCCAGACGCAGCGTGTACGCCTGTTGGCCCGTCCGGCGTCGGTAGCGCGCGAACAGCTCGCACAACTCGGCCTGCAGGGCTTTGGCCTCCTCGAAATCGAGCCGCAGGTCTTCCAGCCAGTAGTCCACCATCGCCGGTGCGGCCGGGTCGAGGAAGTTCCAGGGCGCGTCCGGACCCACGGCGTTCCTGAGCACGAGCCGCGGCCCATCCATCACGGCATGGACGCCCACGACGCCCTGCTGCTGCCGCACGAGTTCCAGGCCCGCTCCTACCAGACCCTGGCGCAGCCGCGCCTCCGGCCCGGCGTGCTCTGCGGCCAGCAGCGCTTCGGGCGTCTCAGCGGGCGTGAGCGCGTAGGGCAGGGCGAAGCGTTCGGCCACCGCCCGGTAGTGCCGAACAGGTCGCCCGGCCCGTTTCTCCTCGCGGGTTACGGTGAGCAGGCCAGCGTCGAGCAGGAGACGCACGCCGCGCAGCAGTGAGTTGAGGGGCGTCCCCAGGAGCGCGGCCACCTGGCTCGCCGTCCGGTCGTGCCCTACGAATGGAGCCAGCAGGCGCCGCGTCCGCTCGTCGAAGAGCAACTCAGCCTGTCGCGCGTCGTGCACCTGAAAAAGCCCGCTACTTCCATCATAGTGAGGCATTGGAAGTAGGCTAGCGCGAAGCTCAGGGCGGAGGTCAGCTATGCGTATCCACGCCGTCCGTACCGGCTTCGTGCAGATCAAGCGTTCCCAACAACTCGGGGTGGGACACGGGCTCGCCCGAAGGGTGCGCCCCTTTCTCGATCCCACCTGGACGGAGTGGCTGCCGACCCTCGCATGGGTCATCGAGCACCCCGAGGGCGTCATCGTCGTTGACACCGGCTCGGCCTCGGGCGACGCGCACCTGAGGTCCTGGCACCCCTACCACCGCTTCGACGTGCGCTTCCAGGTCGGGCCTCAGGACGAACTCGGACCGCACCTGCGCGCCCTCGGTATCGAGGCGCGCGATGTGGCGAACGTCGTTCTCACGCACCTGCACATGGATCACGGCGCAGGCCTGCCGCACCTGGCGGGACGACCGACGCTCGTGCATGAAGGCGAACTGCGCGCGGCTCACGGCCTTGCCGGGAGGCTTCAGGGCTACCTGCCGGGCCAGTGGGGCCCAGCGTTTCGTCCGCACGCCTTGACGTGGACAGACGCGCGTTTCGGTCCGTTCGACCGCACCGCGCCGATCACGCAGGCTGGGGATGTACTGGCCATACCGACGCCCGGCCACACACCACACCACGTCTCGGTGGTCGTGCGCGGCGACGTGGATATCCTGCTGGCGGGCGACGCGTCATACACGCAGGATGCGCTGTTGACTGGGCAGGTGGACGGCGTCAGTCCGGATGAGGGGCAGGCCCGGGCCACGCTGGCCCGGATCCGGGTCCTTGCCCACGAGCGCCCACTCGTGTATCTGCCGACCCACGACCCCGACTCGGCGGCGCGCCTCCTGGGAAAGACTGTGGTTCCGCAATGAGTGGGTACCGGTGAGGGGCAGTGGGGTGAGCGCAGCGCTGCACGAGCGTCCGATGGGCGCCGAACGAACCCGAGTGCAAGACCTCATGCGGGCACGGTGAGGATGCCCACTTTCAAATCTCGGCGCCTTGACCTGCACGCCAGCGGCACGGAACCCTGTGGCTGTCCACTGGTGCCTGCAGGTATAAGGTGGAGCAGGGGAGACGGGGCTGAGACGCTTTCCTGCCCGGGGGCTGAAGAACCGGACAGGAGGGGCCCGCAGCACGCGTCAGAGGTCGCATACGTCGTCGAGGCATGACGCCTCTTGCGAGGAGTGATCACGATGAACGAAGGTCGCACGCCGGCACTGCTGCTCCTGGGCCTCACTCTGAGCGCGTGTGGTGGAGGAACGTCCGGCCCCACAAGCGGCGCGCCGGAACTTCTGGCCATCAGTCCCGCCGACGGGGCGGTGGGCGTGCACAACGACACGAACATCGAGCTGAGTTTCAGCCAGTCCATGAACCGCGCCTCCGTCGAAGCGGCGTACGTGTCGTTCTCGGAGGGCCTGCGCCGTGAGCAGGTCACGTTCGTGTGGAACGCCAACAGCACGAAGGTCACGATCGACCCGAAGACCGACCTCAAGTACGCCGACGGCACCGCCGCCCCGATCACCTACGCGTTCCTGGTGGGGGCGAGCGCCGCTGGCCAGTCCGGGAAGACCCTGAACGAGACCGAGGCCAGTTTCAAGACGGCCCGGCGCTTCACGGCCACGCTGGGCAGCCAGGCCGCCCTGGACGGGTACACCTCCGGTCACGAGGCGGCGTATTCGAACAACGTGGTCGGATTCAGCCCAGCCCGGACCGGAGGCATGACGGACATGCTGCCGGACGTTGGAAGCGCCACGGTCTCAGTGCGGGCGTTCTACAGTTTCGATCTGTCTGGGGTGCCACTCAGCGTTGCTCCGGACGACATCTCGGCCGCCACGCTGAGCCTGGAGCAGGTCAACGTGTATCCGGCGACCGCCTACGCCAATATGAGCACGGCGGCCGAACATCTGATTCTCGAACACGTGAACTACGGCGCTCAGCTCACCACGTCGGATTTCGGCACCCCGGCGCTGGATCTGGTCACCTCCTCCTTCTCGACCGACGCCACCTACACCCGGCGAAGTGCGGATGTGCTGGCCCAGATTCGTAACGACCTCGCCAACCGGGCCGACCGGGGGAACCGGGCCCAGTTCCGTCTGCGGTTCCCGAAGGATCAGCCTGAGGGCAATTACGGCTTCGCCGAGTTCGCCACGGCCGAGGACGCGGCCCGTGCTCCTGGTCTGGAGATCCATTACCTGGCTCCATGACCGTTGCGCGGGCAAATATGGGTGCTCGACCCGCGTTCATTCCGTTCTCTTAGGACCGGATCCTCTCCGTGACATCGTCACTCCGCCCTGAAGCTCCATCTCGGTGCCACAGCACCTCGAGCACCGGCCGGACGTCGCCGACAGGTCGCCGGGCTTCAGACCGTCGCGCTGTTCTCAACAGCCCACAGCCGGGTCAAGCGCTCAGGGGTGCTTGACCTCCGTCAAGGCGGTGACACATGGACGACGTGAGGTTCGCGCCCCACCTGGTATGACTCCCCTTGGTGTGGTGCAGGCGCGCGCTGACAAGGTGAGGAAGTGCTTACGCTGACCGGATGATGTTCATCTGTTCGCCATTCATGCTTTGAATGTCAGGAATTCACGCGCAGGGCACAGGCCGGCTTCACACAGCGGCCGTGTGACTGGGAGCATGATCAAGGCTACCGCGCTCCGCATCGTCCTCGGTCTGGCGCTGGGAACGGAGCTGAGCGATCACGTAATCGCACAGCTCATCGATGAGCCCGCACCTCACGTCGGCGCAGGCGATGGTCTGCCGGTCACCCGAGATGCCGCCGCGTTCCTGACACGGTACGGGCACCTGGACGTCCTGCGTGCTGAGCCGGGCCTGTACCGCGTGCGCTGACTGGCAGCTGCTGCAGTTCAGCCATTCAAGTGCCTCGCCGCTCGACCGCAAGCCACCAAACCTCAACGCTCGCTGTCAGGCCGTTCTGGACACCCTACACCGTCCCGTATATCGCGGTCAGGACGGTAACCCTCGGTCATCTCGCTGCTGTCCTGAACGGCGGACAGTGGTCCGTACCTATTATGAGTTTAACGTTAGAGCCCTGTGACAGGCGCTGCTTACCTTGACCGTATGACTCTCCGCCAGAGCAGGCCGACGACCATCCCGGCGGGCGAAGCGTTGCGGCTGGACGCCCTGGACAGGCTCGACATCCTCGATTCTGTGCCCGAACCTCAATTCGACCGGATCGTTGAACTGGCCGCGCAGTACTTCGATACGCCTGGCGCCCTGATCACTTTTCTGGACCACAAGCGTCAATGGGTGAAAGCCGCCTACGGTATGGCACACCCCGAGGTGCCACGAAACGAGTCCTACTGCACCCACACCATTGCCCAGGACAACGTCCTGGTGATCCAGGATGCTGCCTGTGATCCGCGCACCCGAGACCACGTAGGCGCACTCGGCACCGAACAGGCCCGGTTCTACGCAGGAGCGCCGCTCGTCACTCCCGACGGCTTCAAGGTCGGCGCGCTCTGTGTCCTCGACACCCGACCACGGGACTTCGGCCACAAGGACGAACGGGCCCTCACGTTGCTCGCGACGCTCGTCATGGACGAACTCGCGCTGCGCCAGGCCACAGATCGTCTCGGCCGCCTGGCCCTGCACGACAGTCTGACAGGCCTGCCCAACCGACTCCAGTTCCGGCAACTGCTCGGCCAGGCGTTGACCCATGCCCAGCACGCCGGCGAGCGCCTGGTGCTTGGACTGCTGGACCTCGACCGGTTCAAGCTGGTGAACGACACGCTCGGTCACGCCGCGGGAGATCACCTCCTGCAACTGGCCGCCGAGCGTCTCAGGCACGTGACGTCCACGGGCGACATTGTGGCCCGCATGGGCGGTGACGAGTTCACGGTGCTGCTCGCCGATGTCACGGCAGCAGGTGACGCGGAACGCGTCGCTGAGCGCATCTGCCGGGCATTTCAGGAGCCGTTCGTTCTGGAAGGGCATGAGGTGTACGTGCCGTGCAGCCTGGGGCTGAGCGGTGGTGAACCGGCGACGCATGACGTCGCCACGCTGCTCAGGCACGCGGATCAGGCCATGTACCGGGCCAAGCGCACCGGCGGCGGATACGCGGTGTTCAACGCGCAGCTCGATGACCTGCCCGTTCAGGATGTGGAACTGCTCGCAGCGCTTCATCACGCCATCCCCCGCGGGGAACTTGAACTCCACTTTCAGCCCGTCGTCGACGCGGGCACGACGTCGGTCGTGGGCCATGAAGCGCTGCTGCGCTGGAGGCGGCCGTCCGGGCTGGTCCCGCCCACGGACTTCATCGCCCTGGCGGAAACGGCCGGGCTGATCGTCCCAATTGGCCGGTGGGTGTTGGGCAAGGCCGCCGACGCGGTGCGGCGCGGCGTCCTCAAACGCGTATCGATCAATGTCAGTGGCCTTGAGCTTCAGCAGCCGGACTACGTCCCGGCGCTCGCCCGCGTGCTGGCCGACACGGGCATCCATCCCCACAGCCTCGTCCTGGAGTTGACGGAAAGCACTCTGCTGGATCCACACCGGTTGACCACCGTCCTGGAAGACATTGCGCAGCTGGGCGTCGCTGTGGCGCTCGACGATTTTGGCACCGGCTACAGCAGCCTGACGGCCCTGGCGAGCCTGCCGATTCAGCTGCTCAAGATCGACCGGAGTTTTATCGCCCCGCTTGAAGCGCGTGGCCCGGCGGGAGCGCGCGCCTTCAAGGCGCTGCGGGGCATGGTGATGGTGGCCGACGCCTACGGACTGCCGACGGTGGCCGAGGGCGTGGAAACCAGCGTGCAGGCCGAACTGTTGCGTGAGGTGGGATGCACCTACCTGCAGGGATATCTGTTCGGCCGCCCAGCGCCCCTGGAGTGGCCGGGTTCGGGTGATGACCGGGAGATCGGCCGACCACAGAGCGGACCTGTGGCCGCGGTGGCCTGCACCTGAAGCCACACCGCCCTGCCTTGGCTGATGCCGGGAGCGGGGCGGTCGATCGGCTGTGTGCAGGCTCAGTGCAGGCGCGTGACCTTCACGCAGCGCCGTCCCTGATCGTCAAAGTACGTCTTGCCGAGCCGGTAGGTGCCGGGATATCCGATGATCTCGGTCACGCTGTGTTCAGCCGGCTTCTGATCACCTTTCCGGATGTGGACGGCGGAGATGGTGGCATCGACCAGGGTGATGCCGATCTGATCCAGCTTGCGGGGGTGGGTCATCCCTCAAGCGTACCGCGCCCTCGAAACCACCACCGGCTGTTCCTCGACACTTGGCCGCTCCGGTGCAGCGCGGGGGGGCCGGAGGTCCCAGCAGACGTCCGACAGGAGATGCACACCCAGGCCACATCAGGCGGGAGTACGCTGAGCAGACTCACTACAACGGATGTGGTGCCCTGTTTTTTCCCTCTGGAGGGTGTATGCCCAGTCCCACGCGTCGTCCGGTTTCGGTCACCTTACGTTGGGTGCCCGGCACCATGCACACGGTTCAGTTCACCCTGTGGGGTCGGACATTCGTCGTGTCCCTGGCGAAGATCAGCTTCCTCAAACCCCACTCGCCCGCCGCGCTCTACCTCAAGGGCTCCGTTGTGGTCAGCATGAACGACGTCACGCTGTCGGTGGCTGAGCGGGTCATCTTCGATGATCTCGAGCGGACGGTCGGGCGAGACAATGTCGAGCCGGCCCCTGTCACAGGCACCGCCCCCCACACCGCTCTGGCTTGAATTGAGGGCGCTCCGTCCTTTCCGTCAATCCACCACCGCCCGCTCGTTCTCGCCGCCCAGGCGGTTATGTACGGCATCTGAAGGCTAGTTGGGCGGAGGCGGGCGCAGGTGACGTTCCGGCGGTTCAACCGCACGCTGTCCAGGCCGGTCCGCTCCACCTGAGCGTACGAAGCCGACGAACCACCGCCCCGCCCGGGCGCGGCCACGCAACCGACGGTCGCCCAGCAGCCGGACATTTCCTATCCCACCCTCCCGGTGGTGGGGCACGCTGGTTGCCCTCCTGCTGGGCGCGCCCTGCGTGGACCTGCCGCCCGAGCTGTATCTGGCCCCGGTGCTGCTGGACGCCGCCACTTCTCGCCACGCGACCCGCACGCCAACGCGGCGGCTGTGGGGTCGCTCGTCAGGGTTGCAACTGTAGCCGTGATCGCCCGTCCGCCCAGGTTCCCGTGAGCGGCGCTGCGGCAGGTCAACCCGCCTGTCCGGCCCCGCCAGGTGCTGACAGGGAAGGACGTGCAGGTGGAGTCCGGAGAAGGCCTGGGCCAGTTCCGCAGGGGCGCGGACCCGCACCACTGACCTGACACCGTGCGGCGCCAGGGGGTCGTGCCAGCCGCCGCGCCCCACTGACCTCGGTGTACGGTGGATGGGTGTGGTGGGTCAGCTGATCTACCCGTCAACAGGAGAAGAGGCGTTGGATGACCTTGAAATTGCCCTCAGCGGTGGTTCTCACTCGAAGGTTGTGCGGATAGGCCAGACCGTCCGGCGCCTGAGCCGGGACCGGGCTATCTCCGTGTCCGTGTTCGATCTGCTGACGCATATAGGGCAGGCCGGGTTCAGCGGCGCTCCTCGTGCCCTGGGATTTGACGATCAGGGGCGGGAGATCCTGTCGTTTGTCGAGGGTGAGGTCGCCGCACCGCTCCGGCCCGGTCAGCTCGGAGGGGGTGACCTCCCACACCATGTCTGGCACGACGACGTGCTCGTCCACCTCGGCAAGCTCATCCGGTCATACCACGATGCCGCAGCGAACTTCCCGTGGGAGGGAAGGACATGGTTGCTTGAGACCCGCCAGCCAGTCGAGACGATCTGCCACAACGAGGTGTTCCCGTGGAACACGGTCTTTCGGGACGGCGTCCCAGTCGCGTTCATCGACTGGGATACGGCCGCACCGGGTCCGCGTGCATGCGACCTTGGGCTCATTGCCTGCGTGTGGGTGCCGTTCTGGCCGGATGCGGTGTGTCAGCTTGCCGGGCTGCCGACCGGCGTGGCCGAGAAGGCCCGTCGGTTCCGGTTGCTGCTCGATGCGTATGGGCTCGAGTCGGGCGTGGATGTGATTCAGGCGGGCATCGAGCGAATGCAGGGCTTGTTGGATCACGTCCGCCGACTCGTCACTGAGGGCTCCGAGTGGGAAGTGGAGATGGACCGGCGAGGGGCGGTGGACGAACTGGCTGGAAACATCAGATGGACTGAAGAACACGCGGCCGCACTTGCCGGTGGGTGAGCTGGTCAGTCAGCGAGCGCGCCGCGCACCTCATTGCGTACATGTTCGGCTGGCTTAGCACAGTGACGTCGCATGTCGTGGGACGCTGGACCGGTTGCACCCGAACTCCATCACAGCGTAGTGGGGTCCCTGACCACCGGCCGACTGGCTCAGCCCTCCGAGCGGTACGCTGACCGTGTGATCCCGCTGCCGAGCGATGTCGACTTCGCGAGCGCCGTCACCGTCATCCGCGCGGCGCTCCCCCAGTTCGGCCACCTTGACATCACCCTTCTGGGTGAAGGCAGCGACCACCTTGCCCTGGACGTGGGCGGCCAGTACGTCGTCCGCGTGGCACGGCGGGGTGAGGCGGCTGCCGCCGTCCACACGGAAGCCAGACTGCTGGCGTGGCTCGCGCCGCAGCTCTCCCTCGCTGTTCCCGCTTCCACCGTGCTCGGTGACGCGCGACTGAACGCCCGTGTGACGGTTGCCGGGTACCCGCTGCTTCCCGGCGTTCCGGCACTGCTCGCTCCACTCCAGAACGACCAGGTCCTCGCAGGAGCGTCCACACTGGGGACGTTCCTGAAGCAGGTGCACGGCGCGGGGGTCGACGATGCCCGCGCGCTGGGGCTTCCGGACGACGACGACCCTCTGCTGGAGGAGTGGGCCCGGTCAGCGGTCGATGACCTGTCCGTGTCCATCACCGGCGGCGGACTTGCTGAAGCGGCCAGGAGCCACTGGGAACACTACCTGCGCACTCCCCCTGCTCCTGCGCACGGCGTTCGCTGCGTCATCCACGGTGACTTTGCCGCTGAGCATGTCCTGACCGACGATCGGGGTCGACCGACGGGGGTGATCGACTGGAGTGACGCCGCGGTGGGGGACCCAGCCCGTGACCTGGCTGGCCTGCTGCACTGGGGTGGGGAGGCCCTGCTGCAGGCTGCCCTCCCCAGGTACGGACCCGTGGATGACGCGTGCCTTCGGCGGGCGCACTGGTTCGCGGCGTGCCGGGCGGTGGGTGACGTTGCTTACGGCCTCGCACACGAGCGCCGCGAGTACGTTCAGGCGGGCCAGCAGGCGTTGACCTGGGTGTCCCGGACGTGAGCCGGCTTCGGAGCGCCGTCCCGACGCTTGATACCGTCCCTGACCCTGAGTATTGGGAGCGTATCCGCTGAGGAGGCCAGTCCAGCGAACCCGGGAGAAGCCTCCAGGACACGGGGACCACAGCGGCGTCTCTGGGTTCAAGCCGCCCACCGGGGCGCGGGGTGCGACCTCCCAGTCGGACTGAGCCCGGTCCAGGTGGGACGGTCGGGTCGTCGGCTGGTCTCCTCAGCGCGGCGTGCGTATGGAACGGCGAGCCAGGGGGCAATGGTCATCGCTGCTGAATGCCTGGCCTGTTGAAACTACACAGTCTCATATGAGACAATATTGTCTCAGGAGAGACTATGGCGACCCCCGACCTGCTGAACGATGCCACCCAGGCCCTCAACCACGACCGTACCCTCACCCAAGCTGGCCTCGCCAGCACTCTCGGTATTGGCCGGGCCACCCTCCACCGCCACTACCCCACCCGCGACGCCCTGATCCACGCCATTGCCGAGGAGGCCCTCACGCTCACCGAACGAGCCCTCCACGCCGCCCAGCCCGACGAGGGCCCGGCGCTCGAGGCCCTGGACCGGGTGACCCTTGCACTCCTTCCCCTCGGCCACCGCTACCACTTTCTCCTCACCGAACCCACCCTCGACCGGGACCCCGACCTCCAGCCCCGCGGCGCCGCACTGGAAGCCTCCCTCCACGCCCTCCTGACCCGTGCGCGGGATGACGGCACGTTGCGCGCCGACGTGCCCGCCGCGTGGTACCTCGAAACCTACGGCATGCTCCTCTGGGCCACGTGGAACGCCGTCCACGCCGGCCACCTGGCCCGGCTGGACGCCCCGCGCGTCCTGCGCTTGACCTTTATCGAGGGGCTGGGGAGCCGGCCATGACCCCTGCTGAGGCCGGACACCCTGGCCGCTGGTGGGCGCTCGCGGTTGCCTGCCTCGCCCTGTTCGTCGTGACGCTGGACAACCTCATTCTCAATGTGGCGCTGCCCACCCTGGCCCGCGTGTTTGGCACCAGCGCCAGCACCACCCTGTGGATGGTCGAAGCGTACTCCCTGATGTTTGCCGCCCTGCTGCTCACCGGCGGCGCCCTGACGGACCGGCTCGGCATCCGCGCCGCCCTGCTGTGGGGCCTGGGCCTCTTCGGGCTCGCGTCACTGGCCGGCGCATTCGCGCCGAATGCCGCGCTCCTGATCGCGGCGCGCGCCGCGATGGGGGTGGGTGGAGCGCTGATCATGCCCGGCACCCTGGGCCTCATCAAGCACCTCTTCGACGACCGTGAGCGCCCCCTCGCCATTGGCCTCTGGGGCGCCACCAGCAGCGTGGGGGTCGCCGCCGGCCCCCTCCTGGGCGGTTACCTCCTGGAACACGCGTCCTGGGGGGCAATTTTTCTCGTCAACGTGCCGATCGTTGTTCTTGGCCTCCTGGCGGCCCCCGTCCTGATCCCGGTCACCCAGGCCCGCCGACGCACGCCCGTTGACGTGGTGGGCACCCTGCTGTCTCTTTGCGGCATCGGTGGGGTCGTGTTGGGCATCATCGAAGGACCCAAGTGGGGCTGGACCAGCCCTGCCACCCTCGCCGTCGTGCTCGGCGGCCTCGCGCTCCTGCTGGCGTTCGTGGGCTGGGAACGCCGGACCCCGCACCCGATGCTGGACCTTCGGCTCTTCACCCGGCCCGCCTTCCGGGGCGGCAGCGTGGCTGTGGCGGTCGCGTTCATCGCCATGGCCGGCTTCGCGCTGATCCTCACGCAGTACTTCCAGTACGTGCTGAACTACACGCCCTTCCAGGCGGGCGCGGCGACCCTGCCGCTGGCGGTGACGGTACTGATCGCCAGCGTCCTGGCTGGGCCACTGACGACGCGCTTGGGGACACGGGCTGTGGTCACCGGCGGGCTGGGGCTCACCGCCCTGGGGCTCGTTCTGTTCACCATGCTGACGCCAGCCGTGGGCTACCTGCCCGTGGCGCTCGTGGTGAGCCTCGTGGCGGCCGGGATTGGCCTGGCTTACACCGCCGCAACGGCGGCGGTGCTGTCTGCGGCCCCGGCCGAGCACGCGGGGAGTGCGTCCAGCGTGAACGAGACGGCCGTCGAACTGGGGAACGTCCTCGGTGTTGCGGTGCTGGGCAGTGCCCTGGGTGCCGGATACACCAGCGCCCTCCGGGATCTGCCGGCAGCGTGGCGGGCCGCGCGGGAAAGTTTTGCCCAGGCGCAATCCGTGGCCGCGACGGCCGGAGCGGATGGCGGCGCTCTCCTGGAGCGGGCGCGAAGTGCCTTCCTCACGGGCGTGGACGTCACGCTGGGGATCGGAGCGGTCCTGGCGCTTCTCGGCGCGGTGCTGGCCTTCACCCAGTTGAATCGGACGGCGAGATGAGCACATACCCGGGCGTGGAACTTTGAGCATCGTCATCGTTGAACGGATCGCGTCCGAGGGCGACCTTGATGTCTTGAAGCGTCCCGAGCACGTTGGCGTCTACGGCTGACGAGGCCGTTCGAGCTGCCGGATCTGGTGCCGGCCTGCCGTTTGGCCTCGCCCTGAAGCCGCCAACGCATACCTGCGCCGCGAGCAGCCGCAGTCCTGGGAAGACGACGCGCGCTGCTCGCGGATGTGGGCTCGCGCTGAAGGGTGCGTCACCCCACTCGACCCACTGACCGCTGAGAGCGTGCAGGCTGGGGTCCCCGTGGCGGAGGTCCACTTGGTCGACACGGGAGTCCAGCATGAAGCCCAGGCAAACCGACAGGGTCTGCGGGCGCAGCAAGAACTGACGCGCGGCGACGACGTCAGCGCTGTCTTGAGTCTTAGGATCGGGCCACAGCTGGTTAAACCGCCAAACCTGGACGCCCAGGTTGGGCTGACACCATGTGAGGTGCCCACCTTATATATAGGTGTGGTCGCGGTGCGTGCGCCCGGCCGGTGTGAGGAGATCGGGTGGCATCTGCTGGACACCGTGATTGCCCCGGTTGCAGCCACGGCGCCGCATCTCGGCGACCGCTGTCATTGAACTCGCCCGTGGTCAGTGACCAGTTCTTCAGCGTCGCAGGGTTCGGCGTGAATAGGAGAGAGTGTCAGGACCAGTTGGTCCGTGAACCGGCCTCACGTTGGCGACTCCTTCCGAAACTATCCATAACTGGAATTGTGTATAGTTTCTTGGACAGTACCGGAGGAGCGAGATTCGGCCGAGTCGGGCTCTCATCACCCTTGCCCGAAGACTGGATCAGGCCAAGTCCTGCTCCGTGTAGTGCGTCAGCGCTCAGCAGCGCTGCACGTTCTGTCTGGGCCCCGAAGGCATCAGTCCACTCCGGACCGAATCCACGCGTTCCATTGGACTGCCCTCACGCACCCGGGTCGCATCACGAATGAATGCCGCCCTTGAACTGGTGGGACGCCAGCCGATAGGCCGTGCCGCTGAATCTGACCTGATATCACCTGTGGCCTTGTCTTGATCGCCATGACGGGTAATGCTGGTGGCGGCGGCCCACCAGCTGTGGCCAGTGACCATCTCGTCGTCACGTACATCAGGGGGAGTGATCTGCGGTGAAGAACCTGCTTACCGGTGCGTTGCTGCTGGGCCTGACTGCCTGTGGAAGTTCGTCTCCCACGCCGACACCGACGCCCACGAAGACGGTGAACGACATCGTGCTCACCCCGACCCAGCTGAGTCTGCCCTTGACCACGTTCGATGCCGGCACCTACCCCTTGATGTCCGTGCTGGTCGGGGCCAGCATTTACTTCGGGAACGGATCGAACTCGGGAACGACTCAGTTCCTCACCCGGTACGACCTGTCCTCCAATACGTTCTCGTCGCCCCTGGCCGTTTCGACCAACGTCTGCTTCTGCGGCTACAGCAGCAAACTCGTCAGCGACGGCGTCAACATCTTCTACATCGCCAACGACGCCACCAAGTACACGGCGTCATCAAACACCTGGACGACCATCAATTACCCGACGACCGCCAGGGACAATGCGGGCGAAGCGGGCGTGACGTACTACAACGGCAACATCTACTATCTCGGTGGGCGGACCCCGAGCAACCTGTTCAAGTACTACAGCATCGCTCAGAACTCGTGGTTCACCGCCCCCAATTACCTCTACGCCACGAACAGAAGTCAGATGGCCGTGTACAAGGACCGAATCTACGTCCTCGGCGGCACGAATGCCGCCAAGAAAATGGCCTCCTTCTCGACCAGCACCAACACCTGGACGCCACTGGCAGATACGCCGTTCACGGTCAACGCGTCGTACGACAGCATTTACACCGCGGTTCTCGGCGACGACCTGTACATCCTGCAGGGTGAGACCGTGTACATCTACGACCTGGTGAAGGACGTGTGGGCCACCGCGCCGGCCAAGCTGAGCAACCTGCCGAGCGCAGCGAACCTGTTCTCGGATGGACAGAACCTGTACATCGCTGGCCAGAACGCCTCGCGCATCCCGGCGGTCGTCAAGGTGGTCGTCTCGGTGAAGTGAGGCAAGACTCCCGGAGTAGCGCCCATCCCGCTTCACGGCGTGGTGTGGGGGGATGGACGCTGGAGGTGGCAGGTGTGATATGCGCTGATGCAGGTCTTCCTGCACCGTTTCCCGATGGCGTGGTTGGGGCTGCTGGAGCACGGTGGGCGTGGAGGACGACGGACAGTTCGGGTCGTGGGCGGCGATGCCGCTTTCGGTGATCACTGGGTTCACCTATAGGCCCGGGTTCCTGTACGACCCCGACGTTCACACGAGCTGCTCGCGCGTCGGGCCCGGGGAGTTTTTCCCACGGCTCCGGTCGCTCAAGCAGGTCAACAGCGAGGTGGCGAGCCGTGACGTGATCACTCCGGTGGGGACGATCGTGGACCCGTACTGCTGAGCCTCGCTGACGGTCAATCATAGGGCGGCGCCGGGCTCCAGGGGTCTGCGGACTCGATCACGTTGCCGTGGTCATCCGTGGACAGCAGGCCCTTGCTCAGGTCCAGGATGACCAGCCGGTTCCCCCAGGGGTCCTGCACGACGGCGCCGCGGCCCACCTGAAGATCGAAGGGCGGCTCAGCGACGCTCCCGCCCGCCTGCACGATGGTTGCAATGGCGCTGTCCACCGATGACACCAGAAGGTTCACCTCCAGTTCCGGCCGCTGGGTCTGGAGCACCAGCTCGGTGTCTGTCTCGGGCAGTCGTAAGCCTGCGGCGCTCGCCGTTCGCCAGATCAGGTCATGCCCCAACTGGTCGCGGTAGAAGCGCAGACCCGCGTCCAGATCCGGAACAGGAATCTGGAGGCAGTCCACCTTGAGCAGGGCCATTGCGCGCGAGGAGGGCATGGGGCATTGTCACATGGCGCCGCACTGGTCCAGAGTGGCGAGCTCGCGGCACAGGAATACGGCGGCTCTGATGCCGGGACTGCTCCGTTCCGTGAACCACCGGGAGGTTCGCTGGTCACTGCGCGCTGCCGGTTCACTCCATGCTCTGAGGTGACGACAGCAGCGGTGGCCGTGGAGAACGCGCACTCGCTATGGTACGGACATGACCTTTCGCTGGGGCATTCTTGGCGCGGCCCGCATCGCCCGGGCCTTCATTCCAGCCATCCGCGCCGCTGGAGGTGAGGTCACGATGCTCGGCGCCCGGGAGCCGCAGTCGGCCCGCGTGCACACCTTCGCCAGTGACTGGCGGGTCCCCGCCACCGGCAGTTACCAGGACGTCATCGATGCCGACCTGGACGCGGTGTACATCGCGCTTCCCAACGCCCTGCACCTTCCCTGGAGTGCCGCCGGCCTTCGGGCCGGCAAACATGTGCTGACCGAGAAACCGCTGACCCTGACGGCCCAGGAGGCGCGCGAGTTGGCCGGGGTCGCCGAGGCCAGCGGGCGGACCCTGCTCGAAGGCTTCGCCTACCGCTTCACGCCGCAGCACCGCGCCCTGCTGGACGCGGTCCGTGGCGGTGACCTCGGTGAGGTCCGGGCCTACCGGGGGGCCTTCGGCTTCACCGTGCGCAATGCCGGAGATATTCGCCTGCATCCCGCGCTGGGGGGCGGTGCGCTCTACGACATCGGCTGTTATCCAGTCAACGAGGCCCGGATGCTGCTGGGTGAACCCCTGGCCGTCACCGCCCAGGCGCGCTGGACGCCCGACGGCGTGGACGTTTCCATGTCCGCTGTCCTGGATTACAGCCATGTCGGCCGTGGGGCGCTGGCCACGATCGATTGCGGCTTTGACTGGCTGTCCGGAGGCCGGATCGGCCGCTCGCAGGTGCTGGGGACGGGCGGGGTGATGGAACTGGATCGGGCGTTTTTCAGCGATGAGCCTGAGTTCATCCTGACCCGCGACGGTCAGCGGGAGGCCATCGACCCCGGCAACGGCTACGCGCTGATGGCCGCCCATTTTCAGCGGGTGGCGCGGGGGGAGGAAGCGGCGCTGTATCCACCGGAAGACGCGGTGCAGCAGGCCAGGGTGCTGGACGCGCTGCTGCATTCCGCGCGGGAAGGCAGACGGGTAGAACTGTAAGGAAGCAGGAGGCGTGGCCGCATGGGGAGTGCTGGGCCGAGGGAGTGCCGGCAACCCCTCAGCGCAACGCACTCACAACAGCGCTCCTGACCATCACTCTGCAGCGGCACGTCCGCTTCACAAACCGGGTGGCGATTCTCCGAGAGCGCTTCAGGCGACCTGCCACCCATTCAATGACGTTCAGACGTCAGAACAGGTCCCCGAACATCGCGCCCATCGAGCTGGTGACCACGTCAAAGCTGGCTCCGTATGTCAGCGCCACTTCAGATCAATGACCTGGACGCGCCCACGCATCAGCCGTGTGAGGCCGCGCTTGCCAGTTTGCGGCCCGTCAGCCTGCGGGTCTCCCCAACCTGACTGGTTTGCATCGACATCAGCACTCCGTTCTGGAGACCACGACGCCAGAGGGATCAGCGGACGCTGGGCAGCGTGAACCCGAATGTTGCCCCCTGATCCAGGGCTCCGTTTGCCGAGACCTGCCCGCCATGCCGGGTGATGATCCGGCGGACGTTCGCGAGGCCCACTCCGGTGCCCTCGAATTCCTCGGCGCGGTGCAGCCGCTGGAAGATGCTGAACAGCTTGTCCTGATACCGGGGATCAAAGCCCACGCCGTTGTCCCGCACGAACACCGCCCACCCGTCCGGGCGCCCTTCTGCCCACACCTCGATCACCGCCTCCTCCCGACCACGCGTGTACTTCAGCGCGTTGGAGAGCAGGTTCACCATCACCTGGCGCAGCAGGGCGTGATCGCCCATGACCAGCGGCAACGGCTGCACGTGCCAGGTGACGCGCCGGTCCAGAACGTCCATCTCCACCTCGCCACGCACAGACGCCACCAGCGCCCCGAGATCGACCACCCCCACGCGTAAGGGATGGCGGGACGTGCGCGACAGGTCGAGCATCGCGTCGATCAGGGTGTTCATCCGCGCCGCCGCGTCACCGATCACCTCGAGGTGGCGGGTCGCCTTGGGGTCCAGGCCGGCGCCGAAGGATTTGCGCAGCAGGTCGGTGAACCCCTGGATGTGGCGTACCGGGGTGCGCAGGTCGTGCGAGACGCTGTACGCGAACGCCTCGAGTTCCTCGTTGGCGCTCGCGAGCGCCGCGGTCTGACCGGCGAGCCGTTCGCGTTCCAGCGCCAGATCCGCCACCTGCTCCGCCCGGTCAAGCGCCAGGCTCAGGCTGCGCCCCACGGTCTCGATGACAGCTCGGTCCACGGCCGACCAGCCGACGCGACCGAAGGCCGCCAACCCAAAGATGCCCCGCACCCCCCGGGTGGTCCGCAGCGGGACCATGGCCGTGGCGGTCACGTGCGTCATGTAGGGCGCCATGTGGTCGGTGGTCTCGTCGTACACGTCCTGGTAGTAGGGTTCACCTGTCTCTAACGGCGTGCGCAGATTTCCAGTGCTGGCGTGCGGCAGGCCCTCCTCGTGCGCGCGCTGGAGCTCTGCATCGCCGTACTCGCCCCGCATCCGCTTCACGAACCAGCGCTCGCCCTCCAATTCGTAGTACACGGCGGCGTCCAGCGGAATCAGGCTCCCGATCCGCGCCTGCGCCCGCCCGATCAGGTCGTCGGGGTTCAGGTCGATGGTGAGGTCGCGCGTCCACTCCTCGAAGGCCTCCAGGGCCCGGCTGCGCGCGTCGAGCTCGGCATGCTGGCGCTGCACGTCCGCCGCGAGCCGGGCCGTGTGCAGGGCCGACGTGAGCTGCCCGCAGCACAGGTGCAGAAAGTCCCGGTACGCGTCGTCGAGATGCTTGCGCGGATTGAGGCCGACCGCGAGCACCCCCAGCGGCCGGGCCTCTCCTGACAGGGTGAGCGGCAGGACCGCCAGCTGCGTGACAGGTTGTGGCCACGGCCCGGCGGCCAGGGGCGGCACCGGAATGATGCGCTCCTCACGCGCGTCCGGCCACGGGTGGGGCGTGTGACGCCAGAACGCCAGCTGCTCGTCGCTCAGCCCGGCCACGCCGCCGAGGTGCAGGTCTCCCCCGGCGGTGGGCACATACAGCAGCAGACACGGCAGGTCGTGGGGGTTGTGCTCGGCGACACGCTGGGCTGCCTGAACGACCTGCCGAGGGTCGTTGACGCCGAGCAGGTCGGCGGTGAGGGCCGCGAGGGTGCGGGTGCGGCGCGCGGAGAGCACCCGCTCGGTGGTCTCGGTCACGGAGGAGAACACGCCTTCAACGTGCTGATCCACGTACACCGGGGTGTAACTGACGTCGAAGTAGCACTCCTCCAGGTAGCCGTGGCGCACCAGGGGGACCAGCAGGTTCTCGAACGCGGCGCTCTCCCCGCGCAGCGCGGCGTCGAACACCGCCTTGAGGCCGGGGTAGCCGTCGTGGCCGAAGATGTCGGCCGTGCGGGCACCCAGGGCGGCCGGGTGCTTGTCGGCACCCAGGATGGGGCGGTAGGCGTCGTTGTACAGCGCGATCAGGTCGGACGTCCACGCGAGGTACATGGGCTGTTTGGACGCGAGCATGAGCCGCACCGAGGTGCGCAGCGCCTCCGGCCAGGTGTGGGATGGCCCGAGGGCGGTGGCGGCCCAGTCATGCTCACGCATGAGGGCGCCCACTTCACCGCCCTCACGGAACAGCGGGTCGAACGGGGAGCGGGTTTCGGAAGTCATGTGGATGCCACCAGGGTACCGTCTCGGGCACCCAGTCGCCGCCTTCAGAGCGGCCCCGGACGGCGGAACCAGCGCAGCGGTTCGTGATCGCCCACACCGGGTTGGCCGAGGCAGGCGACACCTGCCCGAGAAAGACCGGTCCAGACGGCCATCTCCCAGCTGCTGACCGATACAACAGACGCCCTCGCGGCCGGCACTGGCCGGGGGCTGGGGTGCTCTGGCGTCGGTCACGACTGGCTTAGGGTTCAACCGTGTAGTCGGCGGCTCCCCCAGTGATGGCGTAGGCGTCGCCCCGGCTCCCCACCACCTGTCCCTGCTCCCGGAGCACGTTCCACCCGGCTCTGAGCTCGACGTTGACCTCCAGCGTCTGGTTCGAGGGGTCCTGGTAGGTGCACACCATCTTGCCGGTGAGCGTGACGTCCTGATCGACATACACCAGACGCCCGGTGAGCAGGTAGCCCGAGGCGCTGCTGCCGATCGTCGCCGGGAAGGCCCGCGTGTACGGGGAGCCTGGGCTCATCTGCGCCCTGAGCTGCCCGGTGTACGACGCCGACGCGGTGGAAAAGCTCGGCACGGCGTAGGTGGCGTCCACGCTGGCGGTAATGGTGTTCAGTGAGCAGAAGTCCGAAATAAAGATCGGCAGGACGTTCGGGATCAGCGTCCGCACCGGCCCGGTGGTCCAGTTTGGCGGCGGGGTGGCCGGCAAGGTGACCCGGGCGCGCCGGCCCGCGAGCATCTCGCCGTAGGGCGCGTGGCCCGGGTTCTTGTCGTCGTAGATGGGCGCGCCCACCTTGCCGAATTCCGTCGCCGGACCCGTGATGGTCACCGCGGAGCCCAGGAAGGCCGGATGCGGGCCATAGTCGAGGGTGGCCGGGGGGTCCGGGTAGTCGTAGGTCGGCAGCCTGGGGCACGCCGTCAGGAGCAGCGGAACGAGCAGGAGCGAGAGACGGCGCATGCCTGGACTGTACTGTGGGGTCGCCGGCGATCCTGCCGCACGTGACGTCCTCGGCCCTGCCAGAGCGTCGTTGCTCATCGTGGGTGCTCCGGGCCCCGGCCAACGCTGGTGTGACCACACTGACCCCAACGACGAACCGCCCCGCTCCCGGCATCAGCCAGGGCGGGGCGGTTGGACGCCGACGCTACGGCACCACGTTCCAGGTCAGATCGACCGTAATGGTGCCGTAATACGGCGTGCGGTACCCCAGGAAATCACCACCATTTACGCCATACGAGGCCGTACGGGTGTATGGCTGACCAAGGTACTTGGGATCTAACGTGATGTCGTAGTCCTGCTTCATCGTGCCGCCATCGCCATACACCGGGCCGACCGGCACCGCCTTGAATTGCTCATCCGTTCCTTGTGTTGTCGCAAATAATCCGATCGGAATCGGCTGAGCGAGGGGTGGAGACACCGTGAGGCTCAGGGTTACCCGCCGCGTCTCCCCGAAGCGTCCCGACACGGTCGACGGCGTGAAGGCCGGAACGACCCTCAGTAGCAATTCCGTCACAGTGAGCGGCGCACTGGTTGTCTCCTGCCCGTTCTGGCTCGCCACCAGCCGGTAGTTCGCGGTGAGCAGAGACGTGTCATACCCCGAGTCCGGCAGTCCGGGCGCGTCAATCACCACGTCGCGCGTCACCGTCCCCGTGCCACTCGCGGGCAGCGAGACCTGCGTCGTCTTCAGCACCAACTTCGAGCCTGTCGCCGGGCTGACCAGCGGCAGGCTGAGGTTCACTGGGCCGTTGAACGTCCCGCTGAACGTGGCCTTCACCGTCGCCGTGTGCTTGTGGTAGATCGACACCGTACTGGGGTCCACCGTCATTGTCAGGGGTTGGTTCTGCGTGGCCTGGCAGTACACCTGCGGGTTTGCCCAGTCCGCGTGGTCGTAATTGATGCCGTCCCCGCCATCGGTCACCACCAGCCGCAGTTCCTGTTTTCCAGTGATGTTCAGGTCAACGCGCCTGGCCGGGTCACTGCCCGTCTGGGGGCCGCTGTCGTACGCTTTGACGCCGTCGAGGTACACCTGGAAGACCACTCTGCCCAGCGAGCCCACCTCGTCGTCCACCCCAGCATCCACCGTGAAGCGGGTGCAGGTGGCGTTTGTGCCCTTGAGGCTGAAGCGCATCTCGCTGTTGGCGTGGACACCATAGCCTTTGGCGTAGGGAGCGCCGCCGATGGTGAGGGTGCGGCCGTCCCCGGCGCCCTGCTCGCCGTTGGAGCGGTTGATCTCGATGGGTCCCCAGGCGTTGGTGGCGGCCAGGATGGGCTCGTAGTACAGCGTGTTGACGCCGGCGGTCAGGGATTGGCCGGTGAGTTGATCGTCGGGCCGGGTGTACGACCAGGGGTAACTGGCCCCACCCGCGTACGGGTCGCTTTCCGCCGGTGACGGCTGCTGACTGCAGGCGAAGAGGAGGAAGGGGGCGGCGAGGAGGGCCAGCGGACGGTGTGGTGCATTCATCTCGGCTCCTTGGCACAACGCGTTGGTCTGTGCCCTGAGCATGACCCTCAGGCGTCAGCCCAGATGCCTAAAGTGAGCCTGCAGTGTTGGCCGAACGGTCACCGTTTTGCCATGTTCCTGACGAATCTGACGGGCGATCGAGCTTGAACGGAGGAACGACTCGCAACTTGGCATTCTCCATGGTCGTGACGCCGAGTGCCGGGCCACATCATTCAAGCCGCCGTGCAGTACACGGCATCGGGTTAGGTGCTGGTCTGATTGGATGTGGCGGCTAATGGGCCGGCGTCGGCTGGACGGCGTTGCGACCGTGCATCTTGGCCATGAACGCGTGAAAGGTGCCCAGGGCGTGAGGGTGGGCTGCGAACAGCAGTTCCGGGTGCCACTGCACGGCGACCAGACCGTCGCCCTCGACCGCCTCGACCAGACCATCCGGAGCGTGGGCGGCGGCGCGCAGCGTGGGCGCCAGGAGGTCGATCCCCTGATGGTGGTACGAGTTCACCAGGGCACGCTCGCCGTGCGTGGTGTGCAGCGTGCTGCCGGGAACGAAGGTCACCTCGTGGCCCAGGGCGGGTGGCCGGGCCACCTGGGCGTGGTCCACCCAGAATTGGGCGTGATCCGGCAGGTGCTGCCACAACGTGCCGCCTTCCAGCACGTTGATCATCTGCACGCCCCGGCAGATGCCGAATACCGGTTTGCCCAGCGTCCGCGCCGCGCGGTACAGCTCGGTCTCGTAGTGGTCGCGGCCCTCGTCCACCTCGCCCAGGCCGCGCACCGGGTGGGCACCGAAGTGCCGGGGGTGCACGTCCACGCCCCCGGTCAGAAGAACGGCGTCCACGATGCGGGCGTGGTCCCCGGCCAGTTCGGGAAGCGGTGGAAGCAGGATGGGCAGGGCGCCGACCGCCGCCAGACCCTCGGCGTAGGTCTGAGACGTGCCGCTGAAGCGGCGGCCCAGTCCAGACGCCTCGGTGGGCTGCGAGGTGCTCAGGCCGATCAGTGGGCGGGCGGGCATGGCCCGAGCATAGAGCAGGAGTCCGAACCGGGCCGTTGAACGTCTCGTTGTTCAGCGGCCCGAATGGTCACACTCCGGCTGCCCTGCCCCGGCGCCTCAGTGACGCCAGATTCCAGGCCGTGCGGGCGGGGGCAGCCGGTTCGTTCCGTCCGCGGCATCTGGTCACTGTCTACTTTGGTGAGACAGCCAGAGCATGCCGTCTGAGGCTCCCCAGCGTTGCACTGTCTGCGCCGAGCCAAACGGTGCGGCGAGCCTGGCTGATGTGAGGGAATCTGGCATTCGCGTACGGTTCCTCGATCCAGACCGCCGGTGCCGGGCGCGACCGTGAAATGCTGGAGAGCCTGAACGCGCACCTGAATCCGCTGGCCGAGCCGGTGCCTGACCGCGTAGCGGTCTCTTCGACAGCAACCTGCCCGGAAGCCCGTCGGTAGCCCGGTTTATGAGAACGCCCTGCGACTGACGCCCTGGATGGCGGCCTTGCCGGAGCTGCGCGAAGGACTGGCAGGAAGAACCGGACGGTCCGGCTGAGCAGCCTGGAGGGCCTGCTGGGGACCATGACGTCCGTCACCCAGCCGCAGCCGGCAGGCACGCTGCGGGAGGGCGAGTGGCGTTCCTCGGCGCTTCAGCAGCGGCGCGCCTTTGACGAGGGTGCCCTGGCTCGCGTCGTTCACCCAAACCGGGGAGGTGCTCCAACCGCTGCTGGTCCGGCTGGTGGAGGGCGGATCTGAGGCCATGGCCGATGTGCGGCCCTGGCGCGCTGCGCGGCGATCTCGGTTTAATTATCCTTTAAAACGTTTTGACAAAAAACGTTTTGCGGACTATTCTGTGGCATGAAGCGTCGCGACCCTTCCCGCCCTCCTCCCACTCCGAGTCTCCGGCGCCCGACCGTCGACCCCGCCTGGGAACCCCTTCCGCCCAGCCTCGCGCGTTGGACCGGCTACGCCCTGTACTGGGTGACCGACCTCGCCGGGCAGCTCTACGCCACCGGTATGGCAGCCATCGGCCTTCAACCGCCCCACGTCGCCATCCTCCAGATCCTCGCCGACGAGGGCCCGATGAACCAAAACCGCCTCGCAGCCCGCACCCGCATCGACAAGGCCCCCCTCGTCGGCCATCTCAACGTCCTGGAGACGTCGGGCCTCGTTGAGCGCCGCCCTCACCCCACTGATCGCCGCGCCTTCGAAGTGCACCTCACGCTCACCGGCCGCGACAAGCTCGCGCAGGCCGAGCGCGTCAACGCTGACGTCACCGACCGCTTCTTCGCCCCCCTCGCGCCCGACGAGCGCCGCACCCTCCACGCCCTCCTCACCCGCCTCGCGAGCAGCCACCCTCCCCACTCCGGAGCCGACCATGACCCTGATCGACCGACCGACCCGTGACCCCTCCTCGCCCACGTGGATGGCCCTCGTGTTTGCCCTCGGCACCCTGCTGTCCGGCATGGTCTCTGCGGTCCTGAGCTTCGCGACGGCCGGGGCGCACACCGCGGCCGAGCCCGCCGGGATCCTGCCGGCGCTGTGGCCGCCCGCGTGGGTGTTCTGGGCGGTGTGGATCGTGATCTACCCGGCGTGGGGCGTCGCCACGTTTGTGGTGTGGCGGCGGCGCCGCGAAACGGACGTGCGCGGCCCACTCGTGCTGTACGCTCTCAACGTCCTGGGCGCCCTCTTCTTCCTGCCGCTGAGCAACCTCACCGCAAACAGCCCGGCGGTGCTGACGCTGCTTGACGCCAACGGCCTCATCGGCGCGTACGCGATGGCTTGGCTGTACACCCGCCACGAGAAGCGGGCCCTGTGGTGGTTGCTGCCGTACCTGGTCTGGATGCCGCTCACGCTGGGCCTCAAGACCTGGTTGTGGCTGCTTAATTCCTGAGCCCGCGTCACGTTCGAGCGCCCGAGCCGGGGCGAATCGGGCGTCGCTCGTGCCCTTCAAGCCGTCCCGAACGAAAAGCAAACCGCCACTCGATCAGACGGCAGAGCACCGCTGTACGGCCAAGGGGCATCTGGCACAGCGTCTGGACTCGGACTCAACAGGTGGCGGACACCCAGGAGGGACTGTGCGGCGGGGTGACTTACTACTGTGGCCAGGACGCAGCACCCTGAGCGTGACGTCTGGGTGTGCAGTCGATGCACGACGTCTGGCGTGTTCATCTGGTTGCTCGTGACGCTCCTTGAACGTGCTCTCACGCGCTCCTGGCAGCCAACGCTCACTCTGGGACATGACCCGGAACACGAAGCCGCAGGACCACAGCACCTCCAACGACGGCAAGGGCCAGGGTACACGTCACCCTGGCGGCAACAAAGGCAGTGCCGACGAAAAGAACGGAGACGGCCGGCGCAATGGCAGTGAGAGCGGCGGAGGCAAGGACGGCAACAAGAAGAGTTCCTGAACTCTTCCGGCCGGTATGGCGTGTGCTCTTCAGGCTTCTGTGCCTGCAGGTGCCGGGCCAATGAAAATGCATGCTTCGATGCGGTTGCTTGCTCACGCTGGCCTCGACTGATGAGCCGTGTGCTGACACAGGCGGAGGCACGTGTCCTTCGAGCTCTTCGGGACGGCGCGGAGTTGACGAGGCACACCCGTGTGGAGCGCGGGCCGTACTACCTGATGCAGGGCCGGCGGCTGAGCATGCCCCTGGTCAAGCAGCTCGAGGAGAAGCGGTTGATCGCGCCCGATCAAAGCAGAGGATCGACCACGACGTCCTACACGTTGACACCAGCCGGTCATGAAGCGCTCGAGGACTTGCAGGAAGGGTAAAACTGAACGTGCTGGCCACATCCGGTTTGACGCTCGGGTCCAATACGTTCAGCGATCACTACCTGGCCCTCGGCGGCGACGACCACACCGGCCTCTTCCTGGTCATTCTGACGTCGCGCCCGGGCTGCTCGCGAATGTCGACTACTGCGGGTCCCTGGTACTGCAATCGAGCGTGCGTTGGGCCACCTGGAGCCCCAGCTCTTCCAACGCGGATACAACCGTCAGGTGGACGACGGCCGCTGCTGGCGTGACGTAAGGGGGTGGCGAAGCCGATGACGCGGTCGTTCGACCGTCGGTCAACGGTGTCCGCTCGCTCACCCCACTACAGGCTCCGCGGTGGGGTGAAACGACCAGGCGCTCGACGGGGGCGCGCGGAGTTCCCCCACGCTTACACTCGGGCAGATGAGCGCGACGCATCCGCCAGACCGCCCCGGGTACCAGCTGGAGTTCAACGAGATGTTTGATACCTCCACGCTGGACCCCTCGAGATGGCTGCCGTACTACCTCCCCCACTGGAGTGGACGCGCCCGCTCGGCCGCCCGCTACACCCTGCCGGGTAACGGCCTGGCCCTGCACATCACGTCCGATCAGCAGCCCTGGTTGCCCGAGATCGACGGGGCACTCCGCGTGTCGTGCTTGCAGACTGGTGCCCGTTCCGGCGCGCTCGGCAGTCGGGATGGTCAGCACCGCTTCCATCCCGATCTTCGCGTGCGAGAGCCCGTGGAGACCACGCGGCTGTACACGCCGCAGTTCGGATACTTCGAGACGCGGGTGCGGGCCGTGCCGATCCCCGGGTACATGCTGGCCCTGTGGATGATCGGTTTCGAGGAGCGCCCGCACGAGTCCGGTGAAATCTGCATCTTCGAACTGTTCGGTCAGGACCTGACATCTGGTGCTGCCACGGTCCGGTACGGGGTGCACCCCTTCGGTGATCCCACCCTGCGCGAAGAGTTCTACGCCGATACCCTCACGATGGACGCCTCTGCGTTTCATACCTACGCGCTGGACTGGCAGCCGGACCGGCTGCACTTCTACGTGGACGGCGCGCTGCTGCGCACGGTGTGGCAGTCGCCCCAGTACCCGATGCAGTTCATGCTGACCCTGTACGAACTGCCCGCGCAGCTTCAAGAGTGCGGCGCGCCGTGGCCACGCACCGCGCACGTCGCCTACCTGCGTGGGTATGGGCGGACCCAGGCACGCTGAGCGGTTCCGGCCGGGAGCGGAACCCAATGTCGAGAGGGTCCACAGAGCCGTCCGAGGGTACCTCGCGTGGACGCGTCCACGGGCTCCGTCACTCCTTCGGGTCCAGCGTCACGGCATACCAGCAGTAATTCTGCGTCGTCCGGAGCTGTATCACGTACAGGCCGGGTGTGGCGACCTCGACCGACGTGTTGGGAACCAGGGGGACAGGAGCCGCCTGGGGCTGCTCGTCTTCTTTCACATAGGGCGTCAGGGTGAACTGCGCCTGGCACGCCTGCTGGTGCGCGTTCGCGATGCCGCCGAAGGCCACGGCCTGGAAGGTCATGGCGCCAGCGGTCAGGCGAAAGGGCAGTGACGGGCCGGCGCGCAGTTCCCGGATCACCACCGCGCCGTTGTCGCCTGGGGGGAGGGTTCCCGCCGGATCCTTCGCCTTGCACGCCACGAGGAGGAGCAAGCAGGCCAGGGCCACGCGGGTCATACGGGCAGCGTACACCTCGGCAGGAGATGTGGCGGCCAGCGCCTGCGCGCTCAGGCGTGTTCACCTTGTTCAATTTCGCCGATCAGTTCCGGCAGGTGTGGTCAGACCTCCATCAGCACGAAGAGTCCGGCGGCGGTGGCGCACGCGGACGTCATTAAGTCACTCCACGACGACAGCCACCTTCAGAACGGGTACGACCAGGTTCATCCGTCGAGCTGCACAGCCCGTTCGTTCTCGCCTGCCCTACCGGGCCGGACAGCGCAGCAGCGATGACCGCCACGCTCGCCCGGAGGAGCGCGGTTGCAGCCAGCCGGTAGCGCAGGCGGAGGCGGGCGACGTGGTGGCCGCGCGAGACACGCAGAAGCCGCCGATGACAAGCAGCGCCAGCACGGCGAATGATGCGCCTAGCACGTCCTCAATCCGAGTACCAGCAGGGAACGTGCCGCCCTTCAGACCACGGGGTAGCCACAGGATGTAGAGAGGGGCGAGCCTGGGAACAGAGAAATCACGATCCAACCACCGGGAACCTCATCGGGATTCCCGGTGACGCAGACCTTGGGCGAACGGATCGCTGAACTAGATGCACTCCGTGCGGATGGATGCGCGGCGGCCGCACATCCTCCGTTCCAGGAGCAGGTCCTCGATGTTCCGGTAGCTCGGCGTGAACCTGTGGTCCAGCCAGACGGCGTCGCTGATGACGGCGACGGGGAATCGGTAGCTGGGACGTTTCTGACCGCTCCGCACTGGATTCCCCTACGCCAACACCGTGCCATGATCCTGCCTCACAGAGGGTGACCGTGGCGCTGGGCGCCCCGTACCCGAGCCGCTGTTACCCTTGCCGCCGCGCTGTCCGTGCGGCATACTGCGTGGGCCGCGGGTGTGGCGTCCCGGTTGAGTGACGCCCCCGACGATAACCCGACCTCCGTCCCACAAGGATGCGATCCTGCCGCCTTCTGCGGCAGACCCACCGGGTTGTCCCGGCACCCTTTGAGGTGCACATGACTGCCATTCCCACTCCACCGTCCCGCTTCGATCTCGCACAGTACCGCCGCGAATGGTTCGCCAATCCCCGCAAGGACGTCCTGGCCGGCATCGTGGTTGCCCTGGCCCTGATTCCCGAAGCCATCGCCTTTTCCATCATCGCCGGCGTCGATCCCCAGGTCGGCCTGTACGCCTCCTTCATCATTGCCCTGGTGACCGCCTTCATCGGGGGTCGGCCGGGCATGATCAGCGCGGCCACTGGCGCCATGGCTCTGTTGATGGGCGGGCTCGTGAAGGACCACGGCCTGGCCTACCTCTTCGCGGCCACCATTCTGACCGGTGCCTTGCAGATCGTCTTCGGCTGGGCGAAGCTGGCCCGCTACCTCAAGTTCGTGCCACGAAGCGTCATGGTCGGCTTCGTCAACGCGCTGGCCATCATGATCTTCCTGGCCCAGCTTCCGCAGTTCGTGGGGGCGAACTGGCAGATGTACGCCATGGTGGCCGCTGGCCTCGCCATCGTCTACCTGCTACCACTCGTGTTCAGGGCCATTCCCAGCGCCCTGGTCGCCATCGTTGCGCTGACCGTGGTCTCCGTCGTCACGGGCGCCGACGTGAAGACCGTCGGGGACATGGGCACGCTGCCCACGGTTCTCCCGCCCTTCGGCATTCCGCAGGTGCCCTTCACGCTCCAGACGTTGGCAATCATTTTTCCGGTGGCCCTCACCCTGTCCATCGTCGGACTGCTCGAGAGCCTGCTGACAGCGCAGCTCATCGACGAGCGGACGGACACCACCAGCGACAAAAACACCGAGTCGCGCGGGCAGGGGGTGGCCAATATCGTCACCGGTTTCTTTGGCGGTATGGCCGGTTGCGCAATGATCGGCCAGAGCATGATCAATGTGACCAATGGTGGCCGGGGACGCCTGTCGACCTTCGTGGCCGGCCTGGGTCTGCTGATTCTCATTCTCGTGCTGCAACCGCTGCTGGTGCAGGTTCCGATGGCAGCGCTGGTCGCGGTCATGATCGTCGTGAGCGTGAGCACCTTCGACTGGGGCAGCCTGCGTACTCTGACTGTGTTCCCGAAGAGCGAGACCATGGTGATGCTGGCGACGGTCGGCGTCACGGTGTTCACCCACGACCTCAGCCTCGGGGTGCTGGTCGGTGTGGTGTTGAGCGCCCTGATGTTCGCGCGGAAGGTCTCGCAGCTCTCGCAGGTCAGCCATGTGGACGGCGCTGACAGCACCCGCACGTACCACGTTCGGGGGCAGCTATTCTTCGTCAGCACACACGACTTCCTTCACCAGTTCGACTTCACCCACCCGGCACCTCGGGTCGTGATCGACGTCTCAGGCGCCCATTTCTGGGACGGCTCGGCGGTCGGTGCGCTGGATAAGGTGATGCTCAAGTACATGCGCCAGGGCACACCGGTGGAACTGGTGGGTCTGAATGAGGCCTCGGCGAGCCTGATCGAGCGTCTGGCGGTGTATGACAAACCTGGCGCCCTGGAGCGCGCTGCGGGCCATTGACCCCAGGTACGCACAGTGGGGTTGCTGGTGGACGCCATGGATCCAGTGACCGCTGACGCCCGTCCCCACGGCGCCGCTGAAGCCCGAACAGCCGTGAAGCGGAGGAAAGGGCCGGCCATCTCGGCGACCGCTGAAGTGAGGCGGCAGACCTCCATGTCCCATGCCACTCTGGGCACCGCCATGGAACGAAGACGCAGCATGAACGGATGGATGATGACCGCCCTGCTTGCGGGTCTCGGTGTGGCCACAGCGCAGACGGAACCCCTCCCGGACGCGGCAGGCTGCGCGAAGGTCATGGCCCCGAACGCCACGCCCATGACGCCGGCCTTCACGGCCGCCGTGCGCTCGACCACCCACACCTACGTCTCGAGGCTGGAGTTCCTCGTCGCGCCATTCCGGACGCGTCCGGCGACTCCGGCCCAGTTCCAGCCGATCCGGCAGGTGGCGGCTGAGGCCGAGCATTACGTCACACGTTTGCTGAAGGTCACAGGCTGGCCGACCGATCCCGGCCTGCGGGAGGACATCAGCCGGCTCCTGATTCACCCACCCTTCCAGTGGTGTGTGGGCCAGGTGGCGCTGTCGGCGGCGACGACACCGGCCGAGCGGTCGCAGGCGGCGGGCCTGATCGATCAGGCGCTGGTGGCGGCCGGTGAGAACCAGCGGTACGGCACGGCCCTGACCCGGCGCGGTTCACGGCTGGTTCCCCTTCCCATCGCGGACGAGCCGGACGTGGACGCGCGGCGGGCCGCCGCCGGGCTGCCCCCGCTGAAGGAGATTCTGGCGGCGCTGCAGGCCACGGTGCCGCCTCGTCTCGCCCCAGCGGGCCTGAAGCGCCCGGTGGTGCTGCACGAGGTGTGCCGCCGATTTACCGGCGAGACGGCCCTCAACATTCCCCTGACACCCGGGCAGATCGACGCGTTGGCCGAGCGGGCGGCCGAGCTGGTCGAACAGGACCAGGCGAGCCGCACCGGGCACTCTGGAGCGAGGTCCATGCAGGTCGTTGACCGTGAATCGACGATCTGGCTCAAGGAGGTGCTGCGGCAGCGGGGCTGGCCGAGTGCGAATCGGAGTGATCCGCAGTTGGCCTTCAACGCGTGGCTGCTGACCCAGCACGCGGATGCGCGGCCTGCCGTGCAGGCGTGTGTGCTCGATCTGATGACCCAACAGGTCAGTACACCGGACGAAGAGCGGAACCTCGCGTACCTCACGGACCGGGTGCGACTGGCAAGCGGTCAGCCGCAGGTGTATGGGACGCAGGTGTCGTATGACGATGTGCAGGGCAAGGCGACGCCCAGGCTGCTGGAGGATCCGGCGCGTGTGAACGAGCGGCGGGCGAAGGTGGGGCTGGAACCCATTGAGGAGTACCTCAAAGGCTTCGAGCGCCCACGGCCGTGAGTGCAACGATCGGCGACGCGTCAATGGCCACCGTGCAAGAAGGCATTCATGACGGCACCGCCGTGGGCATGAGCCCACGGCGGTGCGGAGATTTCATCTGGCCAGCCTTACTTACGCGCTCTGGTGGTGGTTTCACTGGCCGGCGTGACGGTTTTTTGGCGCTGGCCCAGCGCCTGACCTCTGCTGACGCTGGACTGCATCTGCTGCCGGGCGGTGGCAGCGTGTCCCTTAGGTCGGCGTCACCACGCTGCCGACCTCAAAGCGCCCCGATGCGGTGGATCTCCCGGATGCTGGCCAGCGCATCGGGGTCGCGCTCCACGGCCGGAAACGCGTGGCTGTAGCTGGTCAGCCCCGCCCGCTCGACCACGGCCGGCTCCAGCAGGTTCTCGGCGATCACGCCGCGGCGCGAGCACTGGTGTGTCATCGCAACTTGCCACAACCCCTAAGGGATCGCCACAGGGAGACCTCTTCACGGGCCGGTATCTGGCTGGGCGGTAAAAAGGGGCCACCGGCCGCCGACGAGTAAACCGGCTCTCGGTTTCGGCTTCCACGCCAATGGTTCTGGCAACTTAACCTCAGCGCGGCCAGGTAGCTGGGCGGGCGGCCTGATGCTCAGGTCGCCCGCTGCATCGCCTCTCGCCACAGGAGAAGTGCTGCGGTCTGGTTGCTCCGCCTTGTTGGCGCAGACACGGTGGTGCGAGTGTGCTGGTGCAGGTTCGAGACGCGGGCGTGCAGGGCCAGGAACTCCTGAGTCCGTCGTCGTCGTTTGAAAGTCAAGTGTTGCCGTTCTCGTCGCCGGGTCGCGCGGTGCGATTGCTCAACGAGATTGTTGCAGCGCGCGGTCGAGGCGACCTGAACGTGCTCCACGGCGTGGAGCACGGGAAGTTCCCGGATGGCCGCACCGTAGCTCCACAGCTTGTCCGTGTGGATGACCTCGGGCACATCGTACTCACCGAGCAGTCGGCTGAAGAAGCTGCGGGCAGCTACTGTGTCGCGGTGCGGTTGGAGCAGGATATCGAGCACGGCACCATACTCGTTTACCGCCCGCCACAGCCAGTGTTTGACCCCGGCGACCAGCACGCACACCTCGTCCAGATGCCACCGGGAACCCCGTCGGGGTTCCCGGTGGCGCAGTTCCTCGGTGAGGAGCGGATCGAACTTGATATTCCACTGCCGCAGGGTTTCATGGCTGACGATGATCCCGCGCTCGTGGAGGAGTTCCTGGACGTCACGCTGACTGATGGGGAAGCGGTGGTAGAGCCATAGGGCGTAGCTGATGACGCTCAGGGGGAAACGATGGCGATACGGCTTCCGATCACTCACGGCTCAACAGCCTACCGAGATCAAGTTGCCAGAACCCAGCAGGCAGTGAAGCTACGCGCTCCCAGTTGAGCTTTCGGGTCTCCTGCAGCCATCATGAGGGGAATCTATTGACGACAGGGCGGCCCGCCGTACCGCTGATCCAGCACCACGCGACCACCCTAAATTTGCTCCCGCCATGAGGACTTATCGTGACCCACGAAGCTTCACTGCCACCACCCGATCCGCTCGCCTCGATCCATACGTCGCCCGCGCCCACCCTGCTGCTTGACGCGCACTGCACCGTTCAGGACGCCAATGACGCTGCGTGCGCCCTGCTGGGCCGCGCCTCCACCGCGCTCATCCGCCGCCGGCTCGCCACCTTCGTGACGCCGGGCGCTCAGGGCACCCTGAGCCGCCTGTGTATGGAGGTCGTCCAGACCGGAAGCACCCGGCAGGGCGAACTGCAGCTGCTCACGGGCGACCGCCAGACGGCGGACGTGCTGACGACCCTTGGTCCCCTCAGGGGAACAGACCAGCCGTCCGGCTATTACTTGGTGATGACGGACATCACCGCGTACAAGCAGGCCCACCGGGACCTGCTCGACCAGACCGCGGCCTACGCCGACCGGGAAGAGACCCAGGCCGCGTCGATCCGCGCCTCGAATGTGGAACTGACCCAGGTGATGCTCGCGTTCGTGCAGCAGTTGAACTTGCCACTGGGCCGTGCCCACGCCTTCCTGGCCATGGCCCGGCAGTCCGCCGGGCCATCAACCGAGCCGATGGATCACGCCCTGCAGCAGGTGGACCGCGCCCTGCAGGAGATCGTGACCCTGATGACGTCGGTCAGCGGGTATACGCAACTACGGGTGGATCCCATGCTGGTCCGCCCGGTGAAGCTTGAATCCGTGCTGCGTTCGGCGCTGAGCACGGTGCGGGCGGTGATGGCCGAGCGGGACGTGCACGTCACCCATGATCCCCTGCCGACGGTCCTGGGGGACAGCCGCAGCCTGCAGCTGATCTTCGCGGAATTACTCGGCAACGCACTGAAATACACGCGGACCCGCAAGGTGACGCACATCCACATTTCGGTGCGGGAGGACGAGCAGGAGGTCGTCTTCGGGGTGGAGGACAATGGCGTGGGGTTCAACATGCGGCACAAGGACAGGCTGTTTCGGCTGTTCGGGCGACTGCATTCGGCCCGGGAGTACGAGGGCACCGGAGTTGGCCTGCTCTCGGTGCGGTGGGTGGTCGAGCGGGCGGGGGGCCGGGTGTGGGCCGAGGGCAAGCCGGACCAGGGCGCTACGTTCTTCGTCGCGTGGCCGAAAGTACAGACGAGCAGCCAACATCGCAGTTGAGCAGAAGATCTGCCCCTCCCTAGCACATGCCGGGAGCGGGCGGTTCGCCGTTTCAGGTTAGGATCGCGATGTCCCTAAGCGCCCTCGAACCCGCACACGATGATCAAAGTGCGGAGGCACAGCCTGCTACCTGGGGAGCCTGCTACCTGGGGAGGCTGAACATGACGGTGGCGCCCTGCCCCGGTTGACCTTCCGCCCACACCCGGCCCCCATGCCGCTCGACCAGGTGGCGCACCGCCGCCAGGCCCAGCCCGTGCCCTTCATCACCCAGCTGACTGCCCGGCTCAAACAGGTGCGGCGCGAACGCCGGGTCGAACCCAGCCCCGTTGTCGCGCACGAACACGACGTGCCCTTCTGGGTGCGCTTCCCCCCACACCTCGATCCGCGCATCGTCCCCGGTAAACGTCAGGGCATTGCGCAGCAGTGCACGCAGCACCTCGCGCAGCACCTCCCGGTCCCCTCGCACCACCGGTAGATGGCCCACGTGCCAATCGATGCGGCGGTTCAGGGTCTCGCCGTCCAGCTCACTCTGGACCACGCGGGTCAGGGCGCCCAGATCCACCAGTCCGATGCTCATGGGCCGGCGGGTGAGCTCCGCGTAGTCCAACAGGGCGTCCAGGCGCGAATACAAGTGGTTCAGTCGGTCTCGGGCGTCTTCTCCTTCAACCGATGGCGTCAGCCGGTCGAGGTCCCGGCGCAGGTCCAGCCACACCGCCTCACTGAACGCCAGGCTCTCGTCCCGCGCCGCCTGCACTTTCTCCGTCCATGCCTGAGGACGCAGCTGCGTTCGCTGCACCTCTCCAGCCCGTTCCAGCGCCAGCCCGAGATGCACCGCCACGGTCTCCAGCGCTGCGCGGTCCGGCGTGCTCCACGGCGTGCTGTCCCGCCGCGTGACCTCCAGCGCGCCCCGCACCTCGCCGTGCACATGCACTGATTCACGTTCCGTGAGTTGCCGGGCCACGTGCGGCAGCGGCTGGATGGCCACGCTCTCCGGCACCGGCAGGCGTTCGAGCAGGCCCTCCGCTGGCGGCTGCCCGGCCTCGCCCTGGACCACCCAGTGCTTGCCCGTCAGCGTCCAGTACCTGACGAACGTACCCGGGAAGAGCAGGTGCACGAGGCGTACGGCATGGAGCACCACCGTGTCCGGATCACTCAAGAAGGCCGGCTCGCGCTCCAGGGCCACGAACGCCTCCAGGGCCTCGTGGCGGCGCCGCAGCTGGCGGAGTTCCGCATCCTGCGCCTCAGCGGCCCACGTGCGCTCCAGCGCGAGTTGCAACGCGCGGCCCACCGCCAGGTAGACCAGCCGCTCGCGCTCCGTGAACGCCGGCGCGTGTGTCGCCCCCAGCCCGAAGACGCCGATGGGCTGGTCCGCGCGCCAGATCGGGAACACGGCGCCCGCCCGGTAGTCCGCGCTTTCGGGCACGTGCTGCTCGGCGGCGTTCCATTCGGAGAACACGGCGCGCGCCGTGGAGAACATCAGCGCCAACATCGGCATCGTCCGTGGAAGGCCCTGCCGAACCACCGCCGCGAGGGCGGGTGTCGTGGAGGCGCTCATCGCCCGCGCTTTGGCGAACTCGCCGTCCAGTTCGTAGTACGCGCTGGTCCCGTCTGGGAAGAAGGCGTCCATGACCTCCACGGCCAACTGACCGAGCGCCACCGGGTCGTGCGCAACGGTGCTGCGCTCCGTGAACTGCATGAAGGCCGTCAGGGCCGCCGCGTAGGGATCGGTCGCCGCATCGTCAGGCGTGGCCGGAAGCATGTGCTCAGGATAAGCGCAGCCACGTCCTGCTCATCTATCGAAAAGCGCTGTATCGGACGCCGTTCTGTTTCGCGTGGCCCAACGCAGAACTGGGGAAGTGAACTCCAGTGGAGTTCACTCCGCTCACTGGCCGGGTTTGTCCTGTCGGAACAGCCCTTCGAGTTCCGTCACGGCGGTATCGCGCGGGAAGGCCAGGACGACCTTCCCACTGCTGCGCTGCGCCTCCGCCCATGCCCACCCGCCGTGCCGCGCCAGGATACGCCGCACCTGGATCAGCCCGCTGCCCTCCATCACCGGCACGGCCTGATCGGTCCGCACGGCGAGGTCAAAGAGCGTCGCCGCCTCCTCGCCGCTCAAGCCAATGCCGTCGTCTTCTACCGTGACCTGAACTTCCCCTTCGACCTCCCGGCTGCTGACCACCACGTGCCGGGCGCCCCGCGTCTCGCTCAGCGTGAAGGTCATCAGGACGTCCAGGGCCTGCGTCAGCAGCGTCCGGTCCCCCCGCACGATCGGCAGGGGGTCGATAAACCAGTGCATCTGCTGTCCGCGTGGGGTGGCCGCCACCTTGGCCTGAATTGTTGCGACGACTTCTCCCAGCGGCAGCAGATCTCTACTCAGGGCGTGTGTTTCCAGCCTGGACAGTTGCCGCAGGTCCTGTGCGATCCCCCGGAGACGCGAGACCTCGGCGGCGAGGGTCGTCGGATCGTATGGGGACAGACCGTCCAGCGCGTGCGGGTCGACCGGGCGTCCGGGGTCCAGCAGGTGCCCGAGTGTGCGCGCAGGTTCCTCCAGGTTGTGGGCGGTGCGGATGATCAGGTTGCCCAGTTCGGCGTTCAGGTCGGACAGGCGGCGGGTGCGCTCTTCCACCCGCGCTTCCAGAACGGAGGAACGTTCCCGCAGGTGATGGATGTCGGTGGCTGCCCCGTACACGCGGACGACCTCCCCACGGTCATCGCGGAGGGGGAAGGTCTGAACCACGAACCAGCGGTACTCCCCATCATGGCGGCGGATCCGGTGTTCCTGCCGCAGGAACTGCCCCGCCTGCATGGCCTCCCGGTAGTGCCTGGCCGAATCGTCCAGGTCTTCTGGATGGAGAGCGTCTGTCCACCCCCAGCCGGTCGCCTCCTCGAAGGTCTGCCCGGTGTAATCCAACCAGCGCCTGTTGTACCAAGTGGTGAAGCCGTCGGGCCGGCTCTCCCACAGCAGGTCCGGCACCAGGTTGGCGACCGCCTGGAACTGCGCTCGGGAGGCGCGTACCGCCGCCTCGGCGCGGGCCCGTTCAACCTCGGACCAGCATCGACCGGCAAGGCCCTGCACGAGCGCCACCTCTGCCTCCGTCCAGTGGCGCGCAAGGCGCTGGTTGGCCGCCAAGGTGCAGCGCAACGTCCCTCCCGTGACCACAGGAACCGCCAGATCCGCGCCAACCGCGATCTGCGCGTAGCTCGCTTTCACTTCGGCGGGAATGCGTTCATCCGCCTGCGCGTCGTCCACCACGACCGGGCGACCGGCCAAATGGAGGGACGTGAACGGTTCCCACGCACCCACCGGAAAGCGGCCCTCGATGACCGGTACGCCTGGGAGGTGCACCGAAGCGCCGATGACATACTCTCGCGTCCCCCAATCGACCTCAGCCCAGTAGCACCGTTCCACACCGAGCTGATCGGCAATCAGCTGGCAGGCACGCTCGGCGACCGCCCACGGATCGGTCAGTGCATGAACCTCCTCCGTGAAGCGCACCAGAAACGCATTGAGCTCTTCGGCATGGCGCCGCCGGACCTCTGCGCGCGCCCACTCCACCGCGGCCCAGGTGCGCTCAGCGGTCTCCTCGATGAGCGCGATCTCGGCCGGGCTCCACCCGCCAGGACAAGACCGGATCACGCTCAACACCGCGACCAGACCCTGCGCCGTGACCAGCGGCACCGAAACGAAGGACCGCACGCCGAGCGCACTGTACGCTGCCGCCTGCTCGGCAGGCAGGTCGGGCTCGGCCTCAATGTCCACGACAGCAACCGTGTGACCAGCTTCGAATGCCGCGCGCTCGGCCGGGCGGAAGCTCGCAATGGGGTAGTGCCCAGCCATGCTCGTGAGGTCACTGCGCCGGTACTCCTGGGCCACGTCGTAGTCGTCACCCTCGACCTCGGCGTAGTTGACCCGGTCTGCCCCAAGCGCCTCACCCAGGAGGCGACAGGCTGCCTGCATGGCCGCGCGAGGGTCCGAACGCTCCCGCAGCGCGTCACTGAGCCTCAGCAGGAACATCTGCTGCCCCTCCTCCTGCGCGCGGTCAGTCATGTCTCCCACAGCTCCAGAGAACGTCGCTGGTCGGCCAGCGTCCTACGGAATGACGGTGCCCGCGCCTCCGCTTCAGCGCCGCACGCCGTCGGAGTGAGGCTGGAGACGAACGACCGCCTGACAGTATCCTCCGCAGCGCCCCCTCTATCTGCCCGTGGCAAACACTCCGGTCCTCGGGAGGCAGGTCATCCTTGTCCATGGTCTGCCGGGTCAGGGAAAAGACGCCGAGCAAAAGCCCAAAGTTCCGGCAGACCCGACCGATGTCCCCGAAAGGCGGGTTGGCGCCGATTGGCCACCCAGACACGCCGAGGCGCACGGAGGACGACAAGCCGTGGACGTGCTTCCAACGCCTGTGGTGCCACTCAGACACTGGCAAGCTCCACCGCTTCCCATATACGTTCGCCCACCTCGCGGAGCCCAGTGCGTGACGCAACACCGTGAATGCGTCAGTACGCCTTCCAACGCGCGCTGCGGCGGGGAGGTCGGCCACCGTTGCCGAGGTCGCTTCCAAGATGTTGTCCAGGGCAACCGATAGCACCACGTCGAAGGACATGTGAGGCAGAGCAGGAAGGAGACGCTGCACCGTACTGCAGTGTAAGCACGCTCACCTGAAGCCGGGTGAAGCGCGGATGGCTGTTCTGTTGATGAAACGTGCCCGGCTCATCAGGAGGACGACCCTCGTTGAATGCATCTTCAGAGCCCAAGTGATGTGCTAGGGACAGGTCGTCAAGCACATAAGTGCAAGCCTATTTATTCACCTAAGTGACGTTAGGTGAAAGAATCGATGTGGATCTCTACAATAAATTGCTCTCTCAATTTGCGCCGCAAACGAAGCCGTGCCCGCCCGGGAGGGACTTGGCCAGCAGACGCACTTTCACGCGGATCATAACTACGCCTACTCAAGGCCACTGGTCATCGGCTCCGGGCTGAATCCGGACGAGCAACGACCGGGGGCACCGCGAGTTCCCCTGGAGGGCATAGAGGCACCCAGCGTCTCAATCCCAGCGCTGCGAGCAGTTCAGTGCATGCAGGATTGCGTAATGCCCGAACTCTATGTTGATGACGCCGTCATTTCAGGGCGACTGCGCGCTCCAACTTCAGCACTGGCACGGTGTCAGGCGTCGAGTGACCTGCTGAGCGTCCAGCAAGCCACGCCGAGCACCCAGGCACGCGCCCCCAGCAGGCTTCGAGGCTGATCGCCCGCGCGCCGCATCATAGTCAGGAAAGCCAGCTGGACAGCTGCTTCAGGATTGACCCTGTCCGACTTCAGCGCCAGCGCATACACCGCCCGGGCGTAGCGGCGGTGCAGTTCTCGCAGCGCGTCCTCGTCCCGATCCGCCAGCGCACAGAGCACTGCGGCGTCCGTGGCCTCCGCCCACCGGCTGGGGGCTGGGACCGGATCCAGGGACGCCGCTGCGGGACTCATCACTCAATGCAGGTCATGCGCGCGCGCCCACTTGAGAATGGCCGCATTGGCGATGTCCGCCTTCTCAAAGATCGCGGCGTGCGCTGCCCCCGGAATGAGCACCAGCGTACTGCCCGCGATGTTCTGCTGCAGCTTCACCGAGAATTCTGGCGGGTACACTGTGTCCTCCACCCCCTCCAGAATCAACGTCGGCACCGTGATCGTCTTCAAGGTCGGCACCGAGTCCGGCCGGGTCGCCAGCACCGTCGCGCCCGC